>DATNJO010000992.1:0-5956 GCA_035603895.1 Pyrinomonadaceae bacterium | reverse complement strand
ATCATCAAGCAGCGTTATCGTCCATCGGATTGGAGCATCTATCCGTTTCACTTTTCTGATGGCGACAACTACTACTCGGATAACGAGGAAGCGGTGAAGCTCGCCGATGAATTAATCGCGACCTGTAATCTGTTTGGTTACGGCGAGATTGGCGAGGAAGGATCGTCGAGTTATAGGCGCTCGTCGGGCGCGTTACTTTCGATCTTCAGTGACCGGCTGCAACACAAGGATCGCTTCGTCGGCGTGCGCATTGACGATAAGGAAGACGTCTACCCCGCGTTGAAGCAGTTTTTTGGAAAGCGGGGTGTGGAAACACCGGCATGAGAGTTAGCCACGGACGAACACGGATGACACGGACGAAGTTTACTGAAGGGTTGGTCCGTGTTTGTCTGTGAAAGTCTGTGGCCGTTTTTTTATGGAAGACCGAGAGATTAAAGAGTTAGAGAAGGCGGTCGAGCAGATTTGGGAGGTCGCTCGTGGTTTTGGTCTCGATCCCTACCCGACGAACTTCGAGATCGTGCCGGCGACGGTGATGTACGAAGTAGGTTCCTACGCGTTGCCCGGACGTTATTCCCATTGGACGTTCGGCAAGGCTTACCATCGCATGAAGACGATGTACGACTTCGGCCTCTCGAAGATCTACGAAGTAGTCATCAATACTAACCCGTCGTACGGCTTCTTGCTCGAGACCAATAGCCCGATTCAAAACAAGATGGTCATCGCCCACGTGTTGGGCCACGTCGACTTCTTCAAAAACAACACCTACTTCTCGAAGACCAATCGACGGATGGTGGAGAGTGTTTCCACGCACGCACAGCGAATGATGGAATATGAGTTCAAGTACGGTCGTAAGACGGTCGAACGTTTTCTCGACTCAGTGCTCGCAATCGAAGAGCACATCGATCCGTATTTTTTCATCAAGCGCGAGGTGTCGATTGCCGAAGAGAAGCGGCGCGAAGAATATCGCCGGAAGGACGGTCGTTACGACGACTTATGGTTGTTGGACCAGCGCAAAGAGCAGAGAAACGGCATTCACAGTGACGATCAAGCACAGGAAAAAGAGAAAGCGCCGCAAGAACGACTGCCGGAAAAAGATCTGCTGTTCTACATCATGAAGTATTCGCCCTCACTTGCTCCGTGGCAGCGTGATGCGATCGCGATGGTGCACGAGGAGATGGAATACTTCGTGCCACAGATGCAAACGAAGATCATGAACGAAGGTTGGGCCAGTATTTGGCACGCGCGCATCATGCGTGAGCTGGATCTCAACGACAACGAGCACATTGAGTTTGCAAACCTGCATTCAGGTGTGGTCTCGCCGCAGAAGGGTCAACTGAATCCTTATTATCTTGGTTACAAGATCTATGAAGACATCGAGCGTCGTTGGAACGAGCCTTCGGCCGAGGAGCGCGAGAAGTTTGGCCGTCATGGCGGCGAAGGGCGCGAGAAGATATTTGAAGTGCGCGAACTGGAGAACGACGTTTCATTTCTGCGCAACTATTTGACTGAAGAGTTGTGTGAAGAGCTCGACCTGTTTGTTTTCGAACTGGTTGAGGAAGAGGAGTGGACGATCACCGAGAAGCGCTGGGCGAAAGTGCGCGATCAGCTCGTCTCAAACATGACCAATTTTGGTTTTCCTTACTTGCAGGTTGAGGATGGAGATTACAACGGCAACCGCGAGCTCTACCTCAAGCATCGCTTCGAAGGCACTGAGCTCGACATGCGTTACGCGCGCAAGGCGCTCGAGCACGTGCACGCGCTTTGGGGCCGTCCTGTGCATCTCGAAACAGTGATGGACGAAGAGTCGACGGTGATGCACTTCAACGGCAACGAGCACGCCGAAGATTAACGAACTAAATTTTCCATCAACATCTCGGGCATTAGAGGAATGCGATTGAAACTCACGCCAGTCGCATTTTCGATTGCGTTGAGGATTGCGGGCGCGGCGCCGTCCATCGGCAGCTCCCCGATTCCTTTTGCGCCGCCTGGTCCGTATGCGTACGGGTTTTCTTCGAAGAAGACGCGAATGGGAGGAATGTCCGCGGGTGTGGGAATGATGTAGTTGGTCATCTGGTTGTTGGCCATGCGGCCGTTTTTCCAAACGACATTCTCAAACAACGTGAAGCCAATCGCTTGAGCTACACCGCCTTCAATTTGCCCCGCAGCGAGAACCGGATTGAGCACGCGTCCGACTTCCTGCAATGCGACGAAGTCTTCCACGTGTGCTTCGTAAGTCAATTCATCGAAGGAGACTTCAGCGACGTAGACTGCCCAGGCGTACGCGCCGTAAGCGTCGCCCTGATATTTCTCGTCGTCCCAGTGAACGTTTGGCGGCGGTTGATATGTGGCGGACGTCTTCAGCGGACCAAATCTCGCGATGTATTCCGCACAAGCATTCTGAAAATCCCTCTTCTCAAAAGCCTCTCGCAATAACCCGCTTCCGATGAGTGTTTGCTTTAATCCGGTAACTGCCGACTCAACCAGTTTCCCCACAACCATCGACGTGCGCGAAGCGACGGTTGGACCACTGTTGGGCACCAACCCCGTGTCAGGCTGAACTATTTCGATCGACTCGAAGTCGAGACCGAGCGCTTCCGCTGCGATCTGCGAGAAGATCGTGTTGGTGCCCTGACCGATCTCGGTGCTTGCCGCGAGTATGCGCACCTTTCCTTCCGCAGTCGCTTCGGCGGAAACAACAGACTGCAAATAGACCTCGCCCGATCCAGTAAAGCCGGCGCCGTGCATGAATGTGGCAAAACCGATACCGCGCTTCTTTCGATCGCCGTTCTGTTGTGCGAAACGTTCGCGTTTGGCGTGGTAGTCACTCAGTTGCAGTGCGCGATCCAGCAAGCCATTCATATCGACTCGCTCGCGAATCATTTGGCTCGTCGCGGTCGTTTCGCCCTCATGAATGAAATTACGCCGCCGAAACTCTTCGGGTGAAAGTCCCACCGCATGCGCGACCTTATCTATATGACGTTCCAGCGCGAAAATGCTTTGCGGCGCGCCGAAGCCACGAAACGCACCCTGCGGCGGCACATTTGTCGCGACAGCGCGGCTGTGTATGCGTACGTTTGGACAGACGTAAGGACCAGCGGCGTGAATCGTGCCGCGCGATAGCACGACCGGTGAAAGGGTGCAGTAAGCGCCGCCGTCAATCGCGAAATCGATCTCCATCGCGAGGAGTTTGCCGTCTTTCGTGACCGCGGTTTTGTGATGCGTGCGCGACGGGTGGCGCTTCGTGGTTGCGACCATGTCTTCGGCGCGGTCGTAAATGAGCTTCACCGGTTTGCCTGACTTCCACGCGAGCAACGCGGCGTGTCCGGTGATCAGCGATGGATACTCCTCCTTACCGCCAAAGCCGCCGCCCGTTTCCGTTTGAATGACGCGAATCTTGTCTTCGGGCAGATCGAACAGTTTCACGAGTGCTTTGTGAACGTAGTAGGGACACTGCATCGAGCCCCAAACCGTTACGCCTTCGTTTGCGTTGGCAATCGCGATCGCGCCGTTGTTTTCGATGTAGAGTTGTTCCTGCGCGCCGGTTTCGTATTCGCCTTCGACGATAAGATCGGCGTTGGCCCAGACGGTATCTACATTGCCTTTATCGACAAGGAACTTCTTAAAGACGTTGTCGTCGCCCCAAATGATCTCTTTCCGAGCGAGTGAGTCTTCGAGCGTGAAGACGGCGGGCTGTTCCTCGATCTCGATGCGTACGTTGCGTCGCGCTTCTTGCACGAGATATTTGTCTTCGTGGGCGATCAGTAAGACTGGTTCTTCCGGATGATTGACAAACTCAGCGGCGAGGTAAGGTTGGTCGTTGAGAATTAGTGCGACGTAATTCGCGCCGGGAATGTCTTTAGCGGTGACGATCGTGAACTCGTGCCACGGAGTGTCGCCTTCGAAAGCGATATTTGTAATTCGGCCACGCGCCGCCAGACTGCGCACAGTCGCGCCGTGCAGCATTCCGGGGAATGTCAGGTCGTCGATGTAGAGCGCCTGACCGGTGACTTTCTTGCGGCCTTCTTTGCGAGGGAACGGTTTGCCGATGGGGCGATCGGGCATGATTACTTTTCGTAGTCCTCAGGAAACAGATCGTCAACCGGCATGGTCCAGCCAGGAACTGCGGGCTCGGCTTCAGCCATCTCGCCGCGATGATATACAAACGGCTTGTCCGGCTCGCCCGCACGATAAACCTTTACAACCTCGTCGCTGAGGATGTCGACATCCCAAACGACGAGTGTGCCGGCTGCGAAATAGTCAGCCCGTTTCTTGGCTATCTGACGCTCAGCGTAGCGGCCATAATCACCGTCGCTGCGAACTTCAACCGCGAAGACCGGCGCCCCATCCGCAAACTTCATTGTGAGTTCACCAACGTAAAGAGATACGTCAGGGCAAAAGGATTTGCGATGTGGCAAATTCACCACGTAGGCGAGGTTGTCGCCCATCGCGTGGCCAATCTTTTGTTGCTTGCTGTACCTGTGTAGTGAGATAAAAATTTCGCCTGCCACGTAACCAGGCAGGATACCAGTTGGAGACATGATGAGGATTTCTCCGTTTACTAATTCTGCTTTGCCTTCGACCTTGTACAGGTCTTCGATGGTAGCTTCGACTTTGGTGCTCATAGTCGTTTCCTTAGCCGCCGATGAAGCTCATGGTGCGTGAGGGCGCCACGAACCCCGGATCGTTGATGAAGTGACGAGGTTCCTTCTTCAATATAACAGATTCGATATACTCGACGATCTCAGCCCGCGACGCGCCACTGCGCACCACGTCGCGCAACGAGTGTTCGACTGTCGAAAACAAACACGTGCGGATCTGACCATCCGCAGTTAGACGTATCCGCGAGCACGCGCCGCAGAAAGGCTCCGTTACCGGCGCAATGATTCCAACCTCACCCGGCGCGCCATCGGCGAATCGAAAACGCGCCGAAGTTTCTGACCCGCGTGCGACGTCAACCTTGACCAGCGGAAATCGTTCGCTGATTCGTTCCCGAATCTCTTTGCCCGAGACCACATCCGCACGCGACCATTCATGCCCGGAGTCGAGCGGCATGAACTCGATGTAGCGCATCTTCACGTCGTGCTCGCGTGCAAACGCCGCGAAGTCTGCGACCTCATTTTCGTTGTGCCCGCGCACGATCACCGCATTGATCTTAATCGGTTCGAGTCCCGCTTCTTTCGCCGCTGCAATCCCCGCCAGCACTTTCTCCAACACGTCCACGCCAGTCATCCGTTTGAAAACATCGCCTTTCAAACTGTCGAGACTGATCGTGACTCGGTCGAGTCCGGCCTCTTTCAACGATCGCGCGCGCTCCGGTAGGAAGTAGCCATTGGTCGTCAACGCAAGGTCGACCAGCCCCGCATTCTTGAACCGCGACAACTTGCGAATGATCGTCTCGATGTCGCGGCGCAACATCGGCTCGCCACCCGTCAAACGAAGCTTCTCGATGCCGAGACTGACGAAAATCTCGCAAACGTATTCAATCTCCTCAAACGAAAGCATCTGCTCTTTCGGAGCAATCGGCGGTTCGCCGTGCGGCAGGCAATAGAAGCAGCGAAAATTGCAGCGGTCAGTCAGCGAAACGCGCAGATCGCGAATGGCCCGACCGTACGAATCTCGCAATACCGAATTGTTCTGAAGGTCTTTCACTGCTTGTCATGATAGTCCAAAAACCAGCTAAACACCGAGCGCGGCATTGATCGCGAACACACTCGCCGGAAGTCGTCGATTAGTACCCGGCAGCTTTACCGTGCGTTTTAGGACGAAATCGAAAAGTAGCGGGTTGTACTGGTAGATTTCTTTCAGCGAATTGCTCTCTTTAGCGGTGATGTAACCCTGCTTCACGAGCGGCCGGGTGCGAATGAGAACATTGACCGCCGGCAACGGGTAGTCGCTGCCATTAACTATGCGTTCGTGCAGATCTTCGCGCTCGAGGATCGTCGTCAACGGCTTACCC
>DATNJO010000991.1:0-3924 GCA_035603895.1 Pyrinomonadaceae bacterium | reverse complement strand
TTATGCGCTGCGCGTACTCGCGAAGAGCCCGGGGTTCGCGTGTGTGGTGGTGTTCACACTGGCGCTTGGGATCGGCGCGAACGCAGCGATCTTCTCGCTGATGGACCGCGTATTGTTGCAGAGTCTGCCGGTTGCGAATCCGGATCAGCTCGCGGTGCTGTCTGCGTACGATCCGAAAGAAGGACCAGACATCAGCGGTTCGTTCTCGTATCCGATGTACCAGGACCTGCGCGATAAGAACGACGTCTTCTCCGGTGTGATCGTGCGCGGCGGCACACAGATGAACGTGAGTTACGGCGATCAGACCGAACGCGTGCGCGGCGAGCTTGTCAGTGGAAACTTCTTCGAAGTGCTTGGCGTGCAACCGTGGGCCGGAAGGCTCTTCACGCAGGATGACGATCGACTGCCGGGCGCGCATCCGGTTGCGGTGTTGAGTTATGCGTACTGGGAGACTGGTTTCGGCAAAGATCCGAGCCTGATCGGCAAAACGATCCTCGTTAACGAACATCCGCTGACAGTCATCGGTGTGACACCGCCGGGTTTCTACGGAATTACTCTTTCCAATAATCCCGACGTGCGCGTGACGATGATGATGACGCCGGTGTTCAATCCGCTGCCGCCGACTCGTTTGCAGAGTCGCCGTCACCAGTGGTTGAACATCATGGCGCGGCGCAAGGCGAACGTTAGTCAACAACAAGCGCAGGCGTCGCTCGATGTGCTTTATCGACAGATTCGCGAGTCGGAAGCGGAAAAGTTACCAGCGACCATCAGTGCGGCTGACCGTGAAGAGTTCATGGCCCAACGGATCGCCGTCATGCCCGGCGATCAAGGATTTCGTCATTTACAAGTCGAGTTGAAGACGTCGCTGTTGCTGCTCTTCGGCGCGACCTGTGCGGTGTTGCTGATCCTGTGCGCGAACCTTGCGAACCTCATGATGGCGCGCGCGACAGTGCGGGCACAGGAAACCGCGGTGCGGCTTGCGTTGGGCGCGGGCCGATTGCGTTTGCTGCGGCAGTGGTTGACTGAAGGAATCGTGCTCGCGGCGATCGGCGGCTTGCTCGGCGTAGTCATCGCGTTTTGGATCAAGACCGGTTTGATGGCGTTTATTCCGCCTGACTTTCGTGTGAACCTCGGCGGCTCTTTCGACTGGCGTTTGTATCTCTTCATCTTCGGTGTGGCGCTGTTGCTGGGCATCGCGTTCAGCCTTGCGCCCGCGATTCAAGCTGCGCGGCAGGTGTTTGCGCCCGGATTGCGGCTCGAGTCGCGCAGTTTTACTTCGGCCGGAAGATTGGTGAGTTTGCGTAGCGGGCTGATCCTGGTCCAGGTGGCGCTCTCATTGCCGTTGCTGGTAACCGCGGCGCTGCTGCTCAAGACATTGCAAAACCTGCGTGCTGTCGACACCGGGTTCGGTAAAGAGAACGTGCTGCTCGCGAGTGTGAATCCCGCGCTCAACGGTTACACGCCCGAGCGTTCCGCAAACTTCTTTAACGAACTGCTCGCGCGCACTCGTGCGCTGCCGGGTGTGAAGTTCGCCAGTCTCGCGACTGATTCGCCTATTTCCGGGAGCTGGGATCAAATCGGAATTGTCGTCGAAGGTTACACGCCGCGCGAAGGCGAGCGGATGTCATGCGATGCGACGTGGGTTTCGAACGACTATTTCAAAGCACTCTCGATACCGCTCGTCGCCGGACGTGACTTTAGTGAGGAGGATCGGATGGGAAGTCCGAAAGTCGTGATCATCAATGAGCGGATGGCGAAACACTACTTTGGCACGACCGACGTACTCGGCAAGAAGATCGGTCTCGACGAAGTGCCCGATACAACGATTGTCGGTGTTGTGAAAGATGCGCAGTACGTCAATCTGCGCCGGGACCTGCGGCGCCACTTTTATCTTCCCACCACGCAGGAGAAGGTGCTCCTGAACATGACGCTGCACGTCAAAACCGACACCGATCCGCCGGTGGTAGCTGAGTCTTTGCGTGCGGAATTGAAAGCAATCGATCCGCACCTTCCACTCTACAACGTTAAGACGCTTGCAGGTGAGATCGACGAGTCGCTGGTCCAGGAACGGCTGGTGACGTGGCTTTCGTCTGCGTTTGGACTGTTGGCGACGCTGCTCACAGCGCTCGGACTTTACGGTGTGCTGACGTTTTCAGTGGCGCGGCGCACGCGTGAGATCGGAATCCGGGTCGCGTTGGGAGCGCAACGGCATGATGTTTTCAAGTTGATCATGATTCGTGGCGTAGTGCTGGTCGGTGTGGGGGTGTTGGCTGGAGTCGGTGCGTCGATCGCGCTTTCGCGTTTGCTCGAGTCGTTGTTGTTTGGCGTTCAGCCGAACAATGTAATGACGTTGGTGCTCGTGTCAGTGGGGCTCGTGGTGGTGGCGTTATTGGCTTGTTACTTACCCGCAAGACGCGCGACGAAAGTAGACCCGTTGGTAGCGCTTAGGTACGAGTAAGAGGGGCTTTGCCCGAAAACTACTCTTCTCTGTGAGAAGAAGGTTCAGAAAGAGACTTTCGATGGAAACAATCATTCAAGACATTAAATTTGGTCTGCGGATGCTGCTCAAATCACCGAGCCTCAGCATCGTCGCCACTATCGCGCTTGCACTCGGCATTGGCGCCAACACCGCGATCTTCAGCGTCGTAAACGCTGTGCTGCTTCGGCCGTTGCCGTTTCCAAATTCTGAGTCGCTGATGTCGCTGTACGAAACAAATGTGCAGCGCGGCGGCATCCGCGGTTCGCACTCCTATCCAAACTTCTTCGATATTCGTTCCCAGACCACCGTCTTCGATCACGTTGCTGCTTATCATGGCGCCGACTACGTCATGACCGGCCGTGGTGAGCCGGTGCGATTGCAGGGCCTGGTTACGACCTCCGATCTCTTCCCCTTGTTGGGTGTCGCGCCAAAGCTCGGCCGCACATTCTTACCCGAAGAAGATAAACCTTCGGGCACGGGACGCGTCGCGATTATCAGCGAGCAACTGTTTCGCAACCGGTTCGGCTCCGATCCGGCAATATTGAATCAACCCATCACGCTTGAAGGTATCAGCTTCACCGTTATCGGCGTGATGCCTGATACGTTCGAGTTTCCGATTCAAAACGAGCCGGTCGAGTTATGGACCACGATAGCCGGCGACGCGGCTGGAAATTCTCCTGTGACCAATCAACGCGGTGCACACTTCCTGCGCGTGATCGGACGTCTCAAGCCGAATGTGACTCCCGAACAAGCGCAGAGTGAACTGACTGCGATCGCGTCGCGTCTCGAGCAAGCGTATCCCGACACAAACACGCAGCGGGGTTTACGTATCGAACCTTCGTTGGCGGCTTTGGTGGGCGACATCCGTCCGGCGTTGTTGATTCTGTTGGGCGCGGTCGCGTGTGTGCTTTTGATCGCGTGCGCGAACGTTGCAAACCTATTGCTCGCGCGTGCGACTAGCCGTCACAAGGAGATGGCGGTTCGGGCGGCTTTGGGTGCGAGCCGCATGCGCGTGATCCGTCAGTTGTTGACCGAGAGCATCTTGCTTTCACTCGTCGGCGGCGCTGTCGGACTGTTGCTCGCGGTCTGGTGGTCCGATCTGCTCGTTGCTCTGGGCAAGGAAGACATTCCGCGCGCAGTGCATGTGGCGATCGATTGGCGAGTGCTCGGGTTTACTTTAGGAGTTTCTGTTCTCACCGGCCTGATCTTCGGCATGGTCCCGGCATTTCAGTCTTCGAAAACAGAATTGGTTGAGTCGTTGAAGGAAGGTGGACGCAGCGGAAGTGAAGGCGCGCGCCGCAACCGTATGCGCAGCGTGCTGGTTGTGGGTGAATTGGCGATCGCCGTCGTGTTGCTCGTCGGCGCTGGATTGTTGATCCAGAGTTTGTGGCGCTTGCAAAACGTGAACACCGGTCTTCAGCCCGACAACGTGTTGACGTTCAACC
>DATNJO010000990.1:0-4408 GCA_035603895.1 Pyrinomonadaceae bacterium | reverse complement strand
TGGCCATCTCGTCACGCAGGAACAGCACCTCTTCGATCGGCCGGCTTTCCAGACTCTTCACCAGCGACGGTGGCAGGAAGAACAGATTCGACGTGGGCTTTGTGGTTCCGGTGCCACGCAAAGGTGCGTGCTCAAACATGTGCCACGTTGAAAACGGCTCCGGCAGATCGCCGGAAGCTTGCAGGGCCGTGCGGACACCAAACGAGTCCGTTACAACCAATGAGTTGGTACGATACAGCGAACCAACATTCAGTTCGACCGGAATCACAAACCAGTCGTTGCCATACGAGAGCGCAAACTCAACCAGCAACAGGCGCAGCACGTCGGTTGGCCCAGCGTCGACCGAGCCGAAGTTCACTTGCGCATCTTCAAACTCCCAGAACCGCGCTGCGGGCATTCCGCGAAAACTGGCGGGAGCCGGAATAGCCGTCTGCGTGACTTCTTTAAAAGCGTTATCGGCGGCTGCTCCCAATGTCACTCCGGAGTTCGAATCGAACGCATACCAATCGAGATGGCCTTCGTAGTATTCAGGAGCCGTCAAGACGCGTTCACCATTGCTGAAACGCGCACCCACTGAGAAGGCGTACTCCATGCGCTCCGGCAGCCACGCCGAATCGTCGCTGGCCTGAGGTTCACTGAAAAGAGTGTTGGACCACTGCAACCAAAGCCGCGCGGCTTTCTCAACCTCCGCGAGATCGCCGCCATCGATTTCCAACTCCGGCGCCAGCGCAATGTCACCGGTCGATGTCGGACGAAATGCTTCGGCGAGTCGCCGGCCATCGGGAATCCGGCCAGTCATCAGATCGATGAACGCCAAACTGTCGCGATCAAGACTCTCGCGTTGCGCCGCACTCAACGGCTGCAACGCAAACTCGCGAATGAACGCGTCGCGATAGCGGGCACGCGTCTCAGGCGGGAGCGGTTGCTGGTCCAATAAGCGCAAAAAGTGTTGTCCAGCCTCCACCGCCAACCGGAGTTTTTTCGGTTCCTGCTCCCCAGCCGGACGCACTGTTTCGCGCTCGACGAGCGTTTCGAGCGGCATCCGCGCTCCATCGTATTTTGACGCGGTAACTTGAGTCTTGGGCGCAATCGCTCCGGACTGATATCGCGTCAGCGGCGCAGACTCACCGCGCCAGCGCGCGCCTACCGGCGAGCCGTTGTCTTCGCCTTCAAATTCACCGAACTGCCATTGCCGCGCCAATAGCCAAAGAGGATCGTAGATGCGCGCTTGCAGACTCGTATTCATCTCCGCGTCGCGGCTGCGCGGCTCGAGTCGTAACCAACTGGTGATTGACGGCATAACTCCCTCTACTTAATCGTGGTGAAGTCGGTCGAGACTGTGTCGCCCAACGTGTTGCAAGCGAAATACAGCGCCGGCAAGTAATGGCCCACTTCGTCGAGCGCTTCGGAATCAACCGCGCGAATTCGCGCGAGGTCGAGTGTTTCCAAAAGCACTTGTTGCAAGGACCACACGGTCCACGGCCGGCCAATCTCCGGTGGTACAGCGATCAGGATCGTTTGCGGCGGCGCGGCACTCGGCTGATCGTACTGAAGCGCAACTCCGGTGATCTCTGTCGGGCTTGGTATAACTTCGACCCACTCGTCGATCAGAACGCCAGCCAGTGGTTGAGCGGCATTGACCGGCGAAGCAGATTGCACTGCCAGCGAGACCTTACTGCCAGATGGAGTCTGTCCGGTCTTGAACGGCAGTGCCAGCCAGCGATCGTTAGCGGTGAACGGAAGCTGGGCGACGGTTAACTTGAGTCGTTCGCCAGTGTTGAGCGCTTCCGAATAATTGAGTGCGGCGTTGAGTTTGCCAACGCCGTCGCGCACGCGCGCCATTTGTTCGAACCAGGTCGTGGCCGCGAGTGGATCGCCACCCTGCACTTTGGTGCTGTCGCCGAACGCCTGCTGAAGCTCCGCTGCATTGCTCGCCTTGAAACGTGGCAACACGGTGAACGCTTTGCCGAAGACGATACGCAGTTGGGCCAACGCGCGATCGCGCCTCGCTTCAAAACTCACCAGCGCAGCGGCGCCCATACTTGGAAGCTTCGCGAGCTCTGCTTCTCGTTTCGCCAACTCCTTGCGTATCGATTCAGCCTGGACCAACAGAACTTCGCGATCGGACGGGGCATCACCGGCTGCGACCAGCGGCACGGCTCCGGCGACGCCGAAAGCCGCGGCACGCAAGATCAATTCGCGCAATGTCTCAAGGTTGGCTTGCTTCGGCGTCGCGAGTTGATCGTCGAAATCCTTGCCGGTTTCGGTGAACGATGCCAACGCCGCAGCGGCGCGAGACTCAAGTTCGTTAAGATCGACGCTGAAAACCGTGCTGCGTTCAGGCGGGTTCACATCGCCATCGTCAATCGCTCTCAAGCTGCTAAATAGTCTGCGCGCCGTTCGCGCTAACTCTCTGAACTCGCCATAGCCCAACTCATTCGGCTTCCATTCCGGTTTGCGGTCGGGACTTATCCGTAGCTGCGAATCCGCCGCGAAGCCTCCATCCATGCGCCTGGCCTGATACAGAATCCGTTGCTCGATCTCGGCTTCCTGTCCGCCCTGACCGCCCTCGATTGCGTAGATTGCATCGAGCGGCGCAAGACCGAGTTGGTCCAACCGAAGCTCTTTCGCTTCGAGCACTTTCCCGGTCTCGGGTTCCAGCCGTTCAACCAAACATCGCACGCGGTTCGGGCTGCCCAATAGTCTCGCAGCCCACGCGTTCAGGTGTGGTTCGGCATTGGCGCGAAACGGATGTGCAGGCGCAGCCCATCCTTGCGGCGGCGCGGGTGTGCCGCTAAAGAGCGATATCAAGCGATGCGTGACGGCCAGACCCGTCCGCGGTGTCTGCACCACTTCGAGTTCGGGTGGTGGAGTCTCGCCACCGGCGATCGATTCAATCGTATTTGCCGCACGCAACGGGTTGCCGCGCACGACCTGATAAACGCTCTCGGCCATCAATGCGTCGCTAACCGCGTTTACAGTCTGCTCCAGCAAGACAAGTTCGGCTTTCACCGCTTTGAATTTCAGGTTGTCGGGATCGAACGGCGGTAACTTGACCTTTTGTTGGCCCACCGCGCTGCCAAACGGAATCGTTTGGCCGGTCCACTGCGGCGGCGTCGTGCTCTGACCTTTCTGCCATCTTCGCAGCAACGCGAGGCCATCGACGACATTGTTTGCGGCAATCGCTTCCACTGCCACACCCGCACCAGGCTGGTCCAACTTTCGCGCGACGAGCGGAGCAAGCTCGCGAAAAGTCGCGATGAACTCCGGCACTTGCGCCTCCTGCAACCGCCGCTCGAATCTGTAACCCAACAACGCGCCGAGCGGTTGGCCCTGTCGCACGCCGTCGAGCAACCACGTAGCGAGGCGCACGCGCTCCGACGACAAGTCAATTGCCATCAGATCGTTGGGCTTCTGTTTGTCGGCACCCGCATGGGCGAGGTGACCACTGCGCAGAATCGCGACCGTGGAGGCTTGCGCGAGCGAAGGTGCATGGACAAACCCGGGATTGTTGGCGGGTTGAAAAACCGGTTTCTGTTCGCCGGGAGGCGGGGCGATCTCGGGTTGCGGGTCTGATGGTTTAAGGTTCATTACCCAGCCATAGCCGCCATACAGAACGGCCCTGGGATTCGCCGCGCGCATGTCCGCCAGCCGCTTGGTGGCAAACGATGTGATCCAGGCATCCAACCGATGCGAGCAGAGATCGAGTGTGCCGGTCAAAAGCGTTTCGAGTTTGTCGACGTTCAGTGCTTTCAACTGGGTCAGGCTTGCTCGGAACTCACTCAACTGTTTCAGGTCGGGCTCTCTGGCCGTGTCCGGTTCACCGGAAGGAATAAAGCCCAACAGATATTTTGAGAGTTCGATCGGTTGCGCCTCACCCGTTACGCTGATTTTCATCGCCATCTGTCGCCAGACGGTTTGCATCAACTGTCCCACGGGCATGTCAACCAACTCCGGTTCGCGACGCAGTACCGGTAGTAACAAGCCACGCTTGATCAATAACCGTGTCGCGGCGTTGGTGTATTCCAGCAGCATTGAGTGACGCAGCAGCAGGTGTAGCAACGTGTGCGGCGTTGGTTGTTCGACAGAGAGGTTGCGGAAGCGGACCTCCTTGACGAGATCGCGCGCGGCGAGAAGTGTCTCGATGTAGTTGGGCGACAGTGCTGCACTACGATCGGCTTGGACCAGCGGTCCGTCCAGCGTCGCGACCGGACCGGAAAACGTGCCGTGCGCGAGGCGCGGCCGCCAGGTTTGACCCAGTGTTTGCAGCACGGCGGTGGTTATTTGTTCCTGTGTGGTCCACCACGCCGTTGCGAGGTCGCGTTTGCCTTGCAATAGCGATCGTCTGGTTGCGAGCGCCCGCTGGAAAGCGGCCTGTCTCGCCGCCTGTGCCTTGATGAACCTGTCG
>DATNJO010000989.1:0-16503 GCA_035603895.1 Pyrinomonadaceae bacterium | reverse complement strand
TGCCTTGTGCCGCAAGGCCAGTCTTGCTGGGCGAAGCCGCCATACGGCACAAGAGCAGCGAAGGTCGCTGGGGTGAGGATCCCAAATCCGGCTAAGGACACCCACCTGTCCTCCAGTTGACATTGCCCCCTCTCTCAACTGGGCCGGATCAAACGCACTAACGAGTCGTTCTCGGTCTTGCCATTCGTGAGACTTGCTCGTAGAATCGCGCAGCTATTAAATGGCCGCGTGTCGTTTGACGACGCGCGAACTATACTCACACTACAAGCAAGAAATCTTTAGAACCGAATCAAAAAGTTATCAATTGTTCTCAATGTGTGGGAGCACTGCGAACGATGTCTCATAGCCAGAACCTCAACTACGAATTTGGTCCATACAGTCTCAATCCTGCTCTTCTTCGCTTGACGCGAGAAGGGGAAAAGATCTCCCTCACACCTAAGGCCGTGGAGATTCTCGCGCTGCTCGTTAGTAATGCCGGTCAACTGGTCGCGAAGGATTTTCTGCTGAAGGAAGTTTGGCCCAATACGTTCGTCGAAGACGCGAACCTCGCGCAAAACATTTTTCTGCTGCGGCGAGCGTTGGGTGATGAACGCAGTGGTCCAAAGTACATCGAGACTGTGGCGCGTCGTGGTTATCGATTCATCGCGAGCGTCAGAGTTTTTGATGCGGAGGATTCGGACGGCGAGTCGGTTGAGTCAGAGACTGAAGCGAAGGATGGCAATGCTGCTGGTTCGAAGCGAATTGTGATTGCGGTGCTGCCGTTTGTTAACGCTACTGGCGATCCGAATGTGGAATACCTGTCCGAGGGCGTTGCGGACAACATCATCAACAATCTAGCGCGTGTTTCGCAGTTGCGTGTGATGTCGCGGAGTGCGGTTTTTCGCCACAGCAAAGATGTTTTCGATCCGCTGGTAGTGGGGAGAGAGTTGGGGGCGAAGGCTGTGCTGGTGGGACAGATTAGTGTGCGGCCGGCGGGGATTGCGATCGGGGTGGAGTTGGTGGAGGTGGCGAAGGGTTGGCAGTTGTGGGGCGAGACGTTTGACTGCGAACTCAAAGACATACTCGAGATTCAGGACACGATCACGCGGCAACTGCTGGTGAACCTGAAACTCAAGTTAACGGGCGAGGAAGAGAAGCGCATCACCGCGCGCTACACGGAAAACGCTGAAGCCTATCAGGCCTACCTGGAGGGCCGCTATCACTGGAGTCTCTACACCCGGACAGGCATCGAAAAAGCCATCGGCCACTTCCGCCAAGCCATCGAACTCGACCCCAACTACGCCCTCGCCTACGCCGCCATCGTCGACTGCTACCTCCGCCTCACCACCAACTACCTCCCCCCGGAGGGTGACATCTACAGATCAGATGTCGAAGAGTTTTCCAATACACGAGCCAAACCTATTGGCCAATATGAAGAACGGATTAAGCTTCGATTTAAATGGGACTGGAACGGCATTGAGCGAGAACTACGTCGCGCGAATGAGCTAAGAACCAATTATCCCTCTATACACCAGTGGTACGTTGCTTACCGAAGAAGCAGACAACTCTACCGCGAATCTGCAGCAGGAAAACAGCCGAGCAGCATGCTAGAAACGAACTTTGAATCACGGTTGACATCACAAATACCTTCAATCGGGCTGACTCCAGCAGAAGAAGTGCAGATCCTTTGTTCTATTGCACGTGACCAAATGGCAATCGGTAATTATGAGGCGGCAAGGCTGATCCTCCAACAGTGGTGCGTTCCGGGGACATGGCCCAAGTTGGATTACCTGAACGCCTATGCCGCAGCGGATCTACTCTTCACAATAGGTAGCCTGTTGGGTTCGATCGCTGGCTCAAAACAAGTAGTTCATGGCCACAGACACGCAGAAGCCCTACTGAATGGATCAGTGGCGCTCTTCGAACAGTTAGGAGTAAAGACTCGTTCAGTTGAGGCTCGAATGGAATTGACTCGCTGCTACTATCGGCAAGGACTACTGGACATTGCGCGAGAAACAATATTAGCGGCTCTTGCTGAATTACCAGCGGACCAATTAGAGCTTAAAACGCTGGCCCTAATCAACCTTGGTGTAATTGAAAGGGATTCCGGTCGCCTTAAGGACTCACTGGTAAAACTGCGCGAGGCGGCGAGTCTTGAAGTCGTTGGGCGTTTAGTAACAGGTCGTTGCAATATAGACTTGGCAACTACTCTTAAAGACCTAGCGTTTTCGCACGGAGAGAAACAGTATCTTGCAGAAGCAAAATCCCGTTTCCTACGAGCTCTTTATGAGTCAGAGGCCCTCGGTCATCATCGAAATGTCGGCTCGGTTGAGAATAACTTCGGCTTCTTGCTTCTAAATTTGGGGGCCTATAAAGAATCGGAGCTTCATCTCTTACGTGCTAACAGAATATTCAATGCACTGTGTGACAACGTTCGAGGAGCCCAAGTAAAAGATACGCTGGCGCGATTATATATTGAAACTAAACAGCACGCTCACGCGGAACAGGTAATTGATCTAGCCGTCGAAATCTTAGAATGCACGGATAGCGAAGCTATTCTTGCTGAAGCGTTAACCACCAAAGGCATCGTAGCGTGCAGGGCAGGAAGGCACAGCGAGGGAAAAAGGAGTTTCGAGGCAGCCTATAAAGTCGCAGAAAGGTGTGGCGATCATCAGGGAGTTGTGCGAGCGTTGCTGGGGTTATTCGAAGAAATGCGAGATCGCTTAGACGAACATGACAGGCGAAAAATCGCGCACCAATTAATGAGGTTAGTACCAGCAATTCAGCAACCTTCATTGCTTGCCCGTGCTGAGCATGTAATTGCTCAATTTATAGCGAAAGGCGATGCGCCCTAGCATCAATCAGCTCTCACGCGCGACGAGCTCACGACAGGTGGATTTTTGCTAGGCAATGTAATGCGGCAGTGGTCAACACAACACCTTGGCGACAAACACGGCAATGTCCAAATGCGCAGCCCTAATACGACCTCCAGACCTGGAGCCCAATAGAATAAATGTACTACTTCTGACAAAAATCGGTCGGGAAAATGAACCCTCGTAAGACATTAACCCGGTTCACATACGATAAAGGGTTGCCGGGATCGTGATTGAAACGGTTAGTCCTTGCCATCTCAGAGATTCCTTTGCTTCTCAAGATTCCATTACTCTATCTGACCGCTCGCGGCATGTGTGTTGCCACCCTTACCAAATAGGCGTCATGTGACGCCAATGCAGCGCGAAATTGACTGATCCTTGAAAAAGTTCACAGGCAAATTGACCGACAACGCTCAATTTGACGATCTACCACACCTCGAGGATAAAGCTAACTAGCCCGGTTCGTAGCATCCAAGAATCTGTCGCAGAAATCCCTCTCCTTGTGGTCGAAATGGTACCACCGCGGGTAGTGGAGATCGTTCCAGTTCGAGTTGTAGAGATGGTACCACTTTTTGTGGTCGAGATAGTTCCGGTTCGAGTCGTTGAAATAGTGCCCGATTTTGCAAAAGCATTCGAAGCGAGAAGTGCTGCCAAGATCATGGCTCCTGCAATTGATTTGAAGTTCTTCATCTTATTGTCTCCTGGTGAATCGTCAGGGATGAGGTCGGTTCTTAGAATTACGCCAGCAAGCTCTTCTTTGGACCGACCTTACGAATAACTTGTTCGATCCGAGTTGCTTCAAAGGATATGCCAAAGGACTTACTGCATCATGGAATACTGTAAACTCTTGCGTAGTCGATGCTTACAGGAATTTCGGCATAATTAAGCCTCGCTGAGAAGGTCGTAAAGATAGTGTGAATCAAGTAAACGACATTCTCTTTTTCCGATGAAAAGCGGCCAAGTTTCTAAACATTTTGACCAAAAACCGGATCAGCCCCCAACGCATACGTTATATACACCACCACCATTGGATACCACGTACTCAACCACCGGAGTGAGCCAACTGAGAGCAAATATGCGTGACGCTCTTGAGGAAAATGAGCGGGTAATGGCTTGCTGCATATTAGCGTGGGAGAAAATCGAAAACGGTGATTATGACGGGGGCTGTATGCTCCTCAGTTCTTGGTGGACGGTAGGTGACTGGCCAAATCACAGCGGTCTTGCTCCGACCACAGCAGGAGAACTACTTCTGACAGCAGGGTCATTGACCGATGCAATTTCGAGAGTTAGGCAAGTTCCCGGGGGGCAACGGCTTGCAGAGAAATTGATAAGCGGTGCTATAGCATTATTTGAGCACGTGGGAGAACCTCGGAAGGCAATACAAGGGCACATCGAGTTAGGGTGCTGCTATTACCATCAAGGACTTTTCGCTCTAGCTCACTCCACCTTGAGTATGTGCGTAGCTGGTCTCACTGATGCGGATTTTGAACTGAAAGCTGTTGCTCTTATTAGGTTGGCCATCGTCGAACGACATGCTGGACGCTTGCACGAGGCCGTGAAGCTGCTGGACCTAGCTTCGTTGTTTGAAGGTAGGTTAACTCCTTGGACGAAAGGCCGTTTCCATACTGAGATGGCTAATACTCTCAAGGATCTCGGGAAAGCAGACTCTGAGTTCACCTGTTTAGATCGGGCTCTGGTTCACTATAAAGAAGCCTCTCGTCAATTTGAACAAGTAGGAAACCTTAGATATGTAGCCGCAGTTGAGAACAATCGAGGATTTCTTCTTCTTAGCCTGCGAAGATTCACGGAAGCGGAGACCCATCTTGAAAAAGCTCGGTCATTGTTTAACGCTCTTGCTGACAGCGTTGGCTGCGCTCAGGTTGATGAAACTCTAGCTCGCTTGTACCTCATGTGCGAAGACTATGATCGAGCAAAACGTGCCATCGAACTAGCCGTAAACACGCTGGAAGGGTGCGGGGAAGATGCCCTCCTAGCAGAAGCTCTCACCACAAAAGGTCTCAATCTCTGTCGTTTGGGACATCGCCAAAACGCCAAGCCGATCATTGAACGGGCGAGGAGGGTGGCGGAGAGGTGTGGGGATCGGGAGGGGGCGGGGAGGGCTCTGCTTATACTTATCGAGGAGATGTGCGAACAGCTCCCGGATGATGAACGCCGCGAAATCGGCGCGCAGGCCAATCAATTACTCGCCAACTCCCAACAACAAGCCACCCGCGAACGCCTCCGTAAGTGCCTCGACATGATCGCCGAGGCCCACAGCCGCCACGAAGCCGAACGCGAACAGGAAATTCACGCCCAAAAGATGGCCGCCCTCGGCGAGCTCTCCTTCGGCGTCGCCCACAACGTTAACAACACACTGACCGGCATACTCGGCCGCGCTCAATTGATCCTGCGCAACAGCAACGACGAGACCAAAATCAAATCCGGACTCGAACTGATCATCAAGAGCGCCGAAGACGGAGCCCATATCATCCGCCGTATCCAGGACTTTGCTCGCCAACGTCCCAGCCGCGAATTCGAGACGATTTCCATCGCCGAACTGCTGAAGGACGCCTGCGAAATGACCCGCGCACGCTGGGAGGCGCGTTCCGAGTTCGCCCAGACGCGCTTTGCCCTACACGCCGATTGCGAGGCTTACATCAAGGGTGATCCAGTGGAACTCCGCGAAGTGCTGGTCAACATGATCTACAACGCCATCGACGCCATGCCTTCCGGCGGCGAAATACGCCTCAGCACGCAGGAGAATGGCGAACGCGTCATTATCTGCGTGGGCGACACGGGAACCGGCATGAGCCCCGACGTCAAGCAACGCCTGTTCGACCCGTTCTTCACCACCAAAGGCAAGGCCGGCACGGGCATGGGCCTCGCCGTGAGTTTCGGTATTATTCGCCGTCACGAGGGCTCTATCGAGGTCGACAGCGAGCCCGGCCGCGGCACTACTTTCAAGATTTCACTACCGAAAGTCGTGGCGGAAACCGAGGATGCCGCCGGCACAACCTCCGAAACGCACAACTCCGCCACGGATGAAAAGATTCGCGTGCTGGTGGTAGACGATGAGACTCACGTGCGCGAGGTGCTGATCGAGGCGCTCGAAGCCGAAGGCTGCGAGGTGATTTCGGCCCAAAGCGGAGAGATCGCACTGGCGCTTTACGAGCAGTACGGCGGGAAGTTTGACGCGGTCTTCACTGATATCGGCATGCCCGACATGAACGGTTGGGAGCTGTGCACTGAGATTCGCAAGCACTCGAAGACAATCCCGCTCGCCATTATCAGCGGCTGGGCCGACGCGATCAGCGTGCAGACCAGAAACGCCGTCAACGCTGACTGGGTCGTGGCCAAGCCGTTTGACATCAACAAGATTTGCGGCATTGCGCAGGAGATTGCGCAGCGGAAACTAGTAACCGCTTAACCGGCCTTGGCGCTTAGTTCGTGGCGTTCGAGTTTGAGGTAGAGACCGCGGCGGGTGAGGCCGAGTTCGCGGGCGGCGCGCGAGATGTTGCCGCCGTGGCGCCGAAGGGCGTCAGAGATCATGCGGCGCTCGACTTCCGCCAAAGCGTGGGCCAAAGTACCGCTCGGGCCTTGCAGAGTTGAAGAAGGCAACGACGCAAAAGAAGCCGCCGATGCCGACGGAGTCGTCGGCGAAGACGTTCGCTTCAACTCCGGCGACAGTTGTTCGGGCGTGATTACCGTTCCATCCTCAGCGCGCGCAACCGTGCGCTGAATCTCATTACAAAGCTGGCGCACGTTTCCAGGCCAGTCGCTCACCATCAGCAGATCCACTGCCTGCGGCGTGATCTGTATGTCCTTCCGCCCAAACTTCGCCGAATAGTGATTGACGTAGTAGTTGACTATCGTCGGTATCTCCGACCGGCGCTCACGCAATGGCGGCACGCGCAACCGGATCACGTTGAGACGATAATAAAGGTCCTCACGAAAACGTCCCTGTGCCACCATCTCCTCGAGATCCGTGTTGGTGGCCGCAATGATACGAACATCTACTTTGCTCGGTCGCTGTTCGCCCAGCGGCTGAATCTCGCCTTCCTGCAAAAATCGAAGCAGTTTTGGCTGAACGTCGAGCGGCAGATCGCCGACCTCGTCGAGAAACAGCGTCCCGCCGGCCGCAGTGCGGATCACGCCGTGGGAATCCGCAACCGCGCCCGTGAAAGCCCCCCGGCGATAACCAAACAGGTAGCCTTCGGACAGCTCTTTCGGAACGGCGGTACAGTTAAATGGAACGAAAACCTTTGCCCGCCGCGACGAGATCGCGTGGATCGCACGCGCCACCAGTTCCTTACCGGTGCCTGACTCGCCCGTGACCAGCACAGTCACATCCGACGAACGAATCTTGTGAACTTCCTCGACTAGCTGCGTCATCGCCGGACTCGAATGAATGAATCCCGGCATTAAACTAGTGCCCGCCAACTCGTCGGAATGCTCGTGGCTGCCACTCTTTTGCGCTCCCGCCCGCAGCGCGCAAACATCCATGCCGAGTTCAACCACACGCAACAACGGTTCGAGCGCGATGCCTTTCGGTAAGGTAGAACGATTGCGCGGCGCCAGGTACAACGTCGCCGGCGGCGCGTTCGACGATTTCAGGAAGATCAACTCGGCGTCATTCTTCTTGACGTAGCGATCGCGGTCCCGCTCGTCATTAATATCGTTCAACTCTACCGCGAGCTTGATGCTGTCGGCCTGCGTGCAACCGATCGCGATCACGACCCGCGGCTCGTTGCGCTCGCCCTTTTCCAAGATCAGCACGCGCTGCGCGCCGGTCTCCTGGCGCATCACCGCGGCGAGCTCGCGCAACAACAACTCGCGCGACGCAACCGCTTCCGCCAAACGCAACGTCAGGAGTTGCGTCAACGCCGATTGCTCCTGATTTCTTTCCGGAGTTGAACGCGCGAGATCGCGCAGTTCTTCTTCAGCGCGCGACAAATCCACACGCGCGCCAAGCTCTCTAAACGTGTTCAGCGCACGGCTGAGATGTTCGCCGGCACGGTCGGGCAGAATCGTCGCATACGCGCGGCCGAGTTCGAGATGCGCGCGCGCGGCCCGATAACGATCTCCGAGCATATCGAAGATGGAAACACTGCTGCCGAAATGTTGTGCGGCCGCGGCGTTATCATTCTGCGCCATGTTCAGCATGCCGTTGAGCCGGTGCGCTTCGCCGGTGAAACCGAGATCGGTCGCAGAGTCGGTCGTTTGATCGGCAACGAACTGAAGCTCACGCACGCACTCATCAAGTTCACGTCTTTGCAGATGGGCTTCAGCGGCGATCAGGCGCGACTCACAGATCGCCTGGCGATCGCCGATGATTTCAGCGACCGATAAAGCCTCGCGCGCCTTCGTTAACGCACTTGCCGGATCCTCGATCGCCACGTAACAGCGCGCGAGCGTTCGCAGTGCCTGTGCTGCATACCACTTGTTACCGTTTTCGTGAGCTAAGGTGACCGCGCGGCTGAGATAGTCTTTTGCTTGGTCTAAATCGCCACGTAGCATGTGCAACTCGCCGAGCGAATCCAGAATCATCGGCACTTTAGCGCCGCGCTCGTCAACTTCCGTGGCCAGCGCAAAAGCGCGTTCGAGTGCGTCCTGCGCGCGATCCCACTGCCCGATCAGAATGAGATTGATACCGAGGTTGTTGTAACCGTCAGCGGCGTTGGTCTTGTGATCGGTGCGTTCGTAGTAAGTAATCGCCTTCTTGAGGTAATCGATGCCTTCCTGCGGACGTTTCAAGAACCAGCACGAGCCGGCCATATTTGCGTATGTACGTCCGAGCATGTACGCGGCAGGACGGTCGCCAATCAACTTCAACGCCTGTTCGTAATTTGCGAGAGATGCTTCGTAATGGCCTTCCTGCATATCGGCAACGCCGATTCCGAAGTACGACTCTGCAAGCCCACGCCAGTCGCCGTTTTGACGAAAACTCTCCAAGGCTCGCTGGGCATAATCGCGAGCGATCGGATACTCGTTGATCGTTCGATAAACTCGCGACAAGGCAGCGTAAATATGACCCAGGTTCGCGCCACCGCTTTCAGAATAATCCCGCAAGGTCGACTTCAACATTGCGATCGCTTTGGGATGATCGCCGTTGTAGTTGTAACCGAGACCAATCTGAACGCGCAGATAACTGGTTGTTTGATTGTCGAGCTTCGCACGCGACTCGGGGGTTTCGTACATCGAAACGGCTGCCAGTGAATCGCGATAATGACCCTGTTGTTCGAGTGTAATAGAAAGCGCGCAGCGCGCGAGCGCCAGCACGGATTGATGACTTCGAGCGTTAGCAATAAGAGAAGCGAGGCGCGTCTTTGCTTCGGTGGAAAGACCCTGGTCCAATAGCGAGCGAATCTCGTCGAGTTCGCGCGTCAAAGATTCGGTGGTTGGCCGCACCCGCGAGCGAATCTTCACGCGCGCATCAGCGAGATCAACCACACCTCGATCAATAGGGGAGTTTTCATCACGTCCTAAGGGACCGTGACCGACACGTTTGTCCATTTAGTACCTATTAAAAGTTTAATAAGGCGTACTTTTCAATACGTTTTTTTATCTGGGAGGGAAACCGTTTTCACGTACTTGAGCTTTACGGTTTTGCCGCGTAACGATTTATTCGTGGTGAATTTAACACAGCTGGCCAGGATCGTACAGTTTCTTTCCGTACAAACCGTACAAAATGCCCCGAAAATATTGGCGTGGCAATTTTCCGCGAAATCATACCAGTGCTGTGGTTTACGCGCCTTGACACCCCTAAACCCGACCGCTATCATTTCCGTTTCCGTTCGCAGCGCGAACCGACGCCTAGAGTTATATGTTTGAGTCGCTCTCGGATAAATTAAAGCGCACGCTAAAGAATCTGCGGGGCGAAGGCGTTCTTACAAAGGAGCACGTTGACGCGGCGCTGCGCGAGATTCGCCTGGCCTTACTGGAGGCCGACGTCAACTATAAAGTCGCCAAAGACTTTATCGCTTCAGTTCAGCAGAAGGCGGAAGGGCAGCAGGTTTGGCAGGAGCTCAAACCGTCGGAGCAGGTCGTAAAGATCGTCTTCGACGAACTGGTTGAGTTGCTCGGTGGCCAATCCTCGCGCCTCGTTTTTACTAAACAGATTCCGAACACGGTGATGGTGGTCGGGCTGCAAGGCTCGGGTAAAACCACTTCGACCGGAAAAATCGCGCGTTGGTTGGCGGCGAATCAGGATCGTAAGCCGCTGCTGCTTTCAGTTGACGTTTACCGTCCGGCCGCACGCGAACAGTTGAAGGTCATCGCGAAAGCGACCGGCCAACAGATCTTTGAAGATCCGCAAACCAACGATCCACTGACGCTTGTCCGCGGCGCGCTCAAGCACGCGCAGCAGACCGGTTTCGACACGCTGATGATCGACACCGCCGGCCGTCTGCACATCGACGACGAGCTGATGGAAGAACTCGTCACGATCAAGAACGAAACGCACCCGGTCGAGACGCTATTTGTGGCTGATGCGATGACCGGTCAGGACGCTGTTCGCTCGGCGGAAGAGTTTCACCGTCGCGTTGGCATCACTGGGGTGATTCTGACCAAGATGGACGGCGACGCGCGTGGCGGTGCGGCGCTTTCGATCAAACAGGTCATCGGACAACCGGTGAAGTTCGTCGGCGTCGGCGAGCGTTACGACGCTCTCGAACCGTTTTATCCGGACCGGGTCGCACAGCGAATCCTCGGGATGGGCGACGTTTTGTCGCTGATCGAGGAAGTTCAGTCGAAAGTCGATCAGAGCGAAGCCGAGGCGCAGCTCAAAAAGCTACAGCAGAACGAGTTCACGTTAGACGACTTCCGTTCGCAGTTGCGCCAGGTCAAGAAGCTCGGCTCTTTCTCAAAAATCATGAAGCTGCTGCCGGACCAGCTTCTGGGCGGCATGGGCATGCCGCAGTTGACCGATGAGCAGTCGAAACAGATGGAGCAGGAGCTGAAGCGTACTGAAGCCATCATCGATTCGATGACCTGGGAGGAGCGCAACGATCATCGCATCCTCAACGCCAATCGCAGGCGCCGGATCGCTCGCGGATCGGGAACGAATGTAGCCAGCGTCAATCAGCTCATCAAGCAGTACGTTGAGATGCGGCAGATGATGCGGCAACTTTCCGGTTCGGGCCTTTTCGGCGGCAGCGGCCTGAAAGGCAAGATGATGCGAAAGATGACGGGTATGCCGGATCTTAGTGGGTTTAGCGGCGATCCAGGCGACCTGCCGCCGATGCCTCAATTGCCTCAATTACAAGGAGGACCAGGTGGTCCATCGAGAAAGAAACTGAAGAAGAAACGTAAGAAGCGACGACGATAGGAGAATAATCTTGTTAGCGATAAAGTTAATGCGCACTGGCGCCAAAAAGAGCCCCTCGTATCGAGTGGTTGTCAAAGAGAAGCAGTCAAAACGCGACGGCGCTTATCTCGAGAAACTGGGCACCTACAACCCGACTCGCGACCCCGCCGAGATCAATCTGAACCTCGAGCGAGTCAACTACTGGCTCGAAAAAGGCGCGCAACCGACCGACACCGTGAACCGGCTGATCAAAGCCAGCGCCAAGGCCCAGAGCGCCGCGACCGCGGAAGCCTAAGTGTTCGCTCTGAGTTCAGCCTTTAGGCTGCTGTCAGACTGACAAGCTAAAGCTTGAACTCAAAACTGCCGGAAACCGAAAACCATGCGAGACGCTATCGAAATGATCGTTAAGTCGCTGGTCGACGATAAAGAGACGGTGGATATTCGCGAAGTCGAGCAACGCAATGGCGCCACGTTGATTGAAGTGCGTGTGTCGCCGCAGGACATCGGCAAGATTATCGGTAAGCAGGGCCGCACCATACGCGCCCTTAGATCTTTGGCAAGAATCGCCGGCACGAAACAGAATCGACGATACCTCCTGGAAATCGTAGAGTGAATCATGGATGGCGGCTCGGATGATTTGATCGCGATCGCCCGAGCGATCCGCACCCACGGATTGAAAGGCGAGATCGTCGCGGAGCTTTTGACCGATTTCCCGGAGCGATTCGAAGACGTAGACGAACTGATTCTCGTTGCGCCGTCGGGAGAACAAAGGCCGGGCCAACTCGAAGACTACTGGTTTCAGAAAGACCGCGTCGTCCTGAAGATCGCCGGCTACGACGACGTCGACCAGGCAAAGTCGTTAGTTGGTTACGCCTTCGCAGTTCCCGACTCCGAGCGAGTTACGCTCGACGAAGACGAGTTTTACGACTGGGAACTCGAAGGCTGCACCGTAAAAGTCGACGACAAAAGCATCGGCCAGGTTCGGTCGGTGTTGAAGACTGGTGGAACTGAGATACTGATTGTTTCTGACGATTCGGGTAAGGAACAACTCGTTCCGCTGGCTGCGGAGATCGTCGTCAAGATAGACACCGCGGCCAAAGTGATTTTGATAGACCCACCCGAAGGGTTACTGGAGTTGTAGTTCTTTGAGCGATGTTGCGCTTCGATATCATCACGATTTTTCCCGAGTTTTTCCGCGAAGCAATCGATTGCGGAATCGTGAGACGAGCGCGTAACGCCGGGCTGGTGGAAATCGTCGCCCATGACCTGCGGCAGTGGACCACCGACAAACATCACGTCGTCGACGACCGACCGTTTGGCGGTGGCGACGGAATGGTATTGAAACCGGAGCCGATCTTTGTAGCCGTAGAAGCACTGACGGGCGCCGCGAAACGCGAAGACTTGCCGCCGCAAACGCGCGTGGTTTTGTTATCGGCCGCAGGTGAGGTTTTCTCGCAGCGGTTGGCCCAGGAATTCGCACAAAGCGACAAACGCATCGTGCTTTTGTGCGGCCGTTACGAAGGCGTCGACGAAAGAGTTTCCGAGGCGCTGATCACCGATGAAATATCGATCGGTGATTACGTGTTGTCCGGCGGCGAACCGGCCGCAATGGTGCTGATCGATGCGGTGGTTCGTTTGTTGCCCGGCGCGTTGGGCAGCGAGACCTCGGCACTGTTTGAATCGTTTTCAGAAGGCTTGCTGGACTATCCACAGTACACGCGGCCGCCTGAGTTCCGCGGCATGAAAGTCCCGGAAGTTTTGTTGAGTGGGAATCACGCGGAGATCGCCCGTTGGCGAAAAGAGGCCGCACTGGAAAAGACACGGCGCAAGCGCCCCGATTTATTGAAGAGCGAATAAGTGAACGCGGAAAGAAGGAGCATCACAATGAACCGATTGGATAAGATTGAAGAGACTCAGTTACGAAAGAACATTCCGGTGTTTCAGCCGGGCGACACGGTCCGCGTTCATGTCCGGATCAAGGAATCCGAGACGAAAGAAAGATTGCAGGCTTTTGAAGGCGTCGTGATTGCGCGTAAGCACGGTGGCGCGCGCGAAACGATCACGGTTCGCAAGACCAGCTTCGGCGTCGGCGTCGAGAGAATCTTTCCGCTGCACGCCACGATCATCGATCACATCGATCTCGTCAAACGAGGACGCGTCCGGCGCGCCAAACTCTACTATCTGCGCGGACTTCGCGGTAAGGCGGCACGTATTCGCGAGCGCGATACGCGCGGTGAGCGGAACGAAGAGCAGGCCGCGGCGGCAAAAGGCAAGTAGGATCTTTTCGGTCTGAAGAGTTGAAACGGGAGAACCGATTGCGGATCGCCATCGATGCGCATTCTGTCGGGGCGAAGCTTGGGGGAAACGAAAGCTACGCCGTTAATCTTATCGAAGCGCTCGCGCAGATCGATAGCGTCAACAAATACACTCTCTACGTCACCACTGCCGAAGCTCACGATCGTTTTCACCAGCGCTGGCCCAATTTCAAAGTGCACACCACGCTGCCTCACACGCCGCTGATCAGAATCCCGTTAACACTCAGCGCCGAGCTTCGCAAACATCCGGTTGACGTGCTCCACGTGCAATTCACCGCGCCGCCGTTCTGTCCGTGTCCGGTCGTCGTCAGCGTTCACGATCTCTCTTTCGAACACTTGCCACAAACTTTTCTTCGCCGCAGCCGGACGCAGTTGCGGCTCACAGTGCGGCATTCTGCCCGGCGTGCCGATCGAATTCTGACGCTCTCCGAACACACGCGGGCCGACGTTATTGAGACCTATAAAATCGACCCTGCAAAGGTCACTGCTATCCCGTTAGCCGCTCCGGCCCACTTTGGTCCGGTAACTGACGATAAGGAACTTCAACGTGTGCGACACAATTATGGGATAGACGGCGACTACGTTTTGTCGGTTGGTTCCATTCAGCCCCGCAAAAATCTCGTTCGCCTTATTAAGGCGTATGCATTGTTGCGAGGTGATCTTTCGAGTAACAGATACCCGAAACTCGTCATAGTAGGTAAGAGGGGTTGGTTGTATGACGAGACTTTGCGTGTTCTTGAAGAGACAGGCGTCAAAGATTCCATAGTGTTAACTGGCTATGTGCCGGAGCCGGATTTGCCGGCACTTTATTCCGGGGCGCTCTGTTTTGTGTATCCGTCATACTTTGAAGGCTTTGGCTTGCCGCCGCTGGAAGCCATGAAGTGCGGCACTCCGGTAGTTGTAGGAAATGCGACGAGCCTGCCGGAAGTTGTCGGTGATGCCGGTTTGAAGGTTGACCCGTTCGATGCCTCCGCGATTGCAGGGGCCATTAACGAATTAGTCAACAATTCGGAACTACGCAGGGAACTGAGTGTTAAAGGTTTGGAAAGGGCCGAACTGTTTGACTGGCGAAACACTGCCCGGCAAACACTGAGGGTCTACGAACAAGTCGCGCGGAAACCACATCGTTCCGCCGCAGTTACGTAAAATGCGTATCGCTATCCTGGGAACCCGAGGGATTCCCGCCAGCTATGGCGGGTTTGAGACCTTCGCCGAGCACCTCGCCACGCGGCTCGTCGCTCGCGGTCATGACGTGACCGTTTACGGCCGCGCGCATTACATTTCACCGCGACAACTGGAATATCACGGCGTGCGGCTCGAAATCTTGCCCACGATCCGTCACAAATACTTCGACACTGTGGTCCATACGTTCTTGTCCGCGGTTCACGCCGTGTCGCGGCGTTTCGACGCAGCTTTGATCTGCAACTCAGCAAATGCGCCGTTCAGCCCGATTCTTCGTTTTACCGGAACGCCAGTGGCGATCAATGTCGACGGGTTAGAGCACAAACGCAAAAAGTGGGGCTGGCTGGGCCGTCGTTATTATCGTCTCGCTGAGTATCTGTCGACGATGTTACCGAACGAAGTGGTGACGGATGCGCAAGTGATTCAGGATTATTACCAGGTCCATTACAACACGCCGTCAACGATGATCGCGTACGGCAGCGAAGTGGAACGCCGTCCGGATCGTGCGACGGTGCGCAAGTGGCGCGTCGAACCGAATCGCTACGTTTTATACGTCTCGCGGCTGGAACCAGAGAATAATGCCCACCTGGTGATCGAGGCTTTCAAGAAGGTGCGGACCGCGTACCGGCTACTGATCGTCGGCGATGCTCCTTACGCTGAAAGCTACATCAACAACCTGAAGGCCCAGGCGCGCGGCGACAAACGAATCATCTTCACGGGCTTTGTTTTTGGTCAGGACTATCGCGCGCTCCAGCAAAACGCTTATTGCTACGTTCACGCGACCGAAGTCGGCGGAACGCATCCGGCACTGCTTGAAGCGATGGGTTACGGAAACTGCGTGCTGACACTGGCGACACCGGAAAACATTGAAGTCGTAGGGGACGCGGGCGTACCGTACATCGACGAGTTCGATCTCGCTGAGAAATTACAACGCGTGCTGCGCGACGGTTCACTGGTTCAAGCCTACCGGCATCGCGCCCAGCTTCGCGTGCGAACTCATTACGACTGGGAAAACGTGGTGGACCAGTACGAACGGCTGTTCGCGCAGATGAGCGGGCAGGAACTTCCCGAAACCTCACAAATGCGCGAACCCACAGCGTCCGAAATTTCCACCCCGGTCTAGAATCGGGTCGCACCCAAACTCGAAGGACAGTGTTTTGAGTTCAGCTGGCTTTGCCCGAAAAGTCCGTTTAGTTTCCCGCAAAGGCGCAAAGACGCAAAGCGCTGCCGCGTTTCTAAAGGATTTCTTTGCGCCTTGGCGCCTTTGCGGGAGAACGCCTCTTGCGCTGGCATACTTTTCGGGTAAAGCCAGTTCAGCCTTTAGGCTGCCGACGCAGCAAGCTAAAGCTTGAACTCAAAACGAACGCCGAATTTCCCGAACATTAAAGCTTCAGAAAGAGGAATGCCCCGCCTGTTCGCAGGAACTGGCGGGGCAAAGCGTGAAAGGGCAGGGTTCGGGCAAAACAAGGGTGGCAATCCAAAAGCATGAGAACCACTCAAACTACGAATGGTTCATACGGGCGGTGCGTTTTTGCGGGCAAAGATACTGGTTAAAATAGCTAAAATTCCGCACAGCCAGTTGGCACCCACAGACTTTTCAAATAAGCAAAAAACCTTACTAGCAATGAAGTGTGAGGAATTATACGGTTTAATTGTGACCTGTCAAGCACAATATTAACTATTTCGCAAAAATTTCGTGACGGGTCACTCGCCGGAGCGGTTGCTAACAAGACGATGGGCCTGGCGGCGCACCGTTTCCGAAACATTTCTGTTTTGGGAAAGATTTAGCAGGTCCTTGGTGCGGATCCGCAGCAGGATAGTCATCGCCGTGGGAATCGGCGTCTTGGGG
>DATNJO010000988.1:0-2437 GCA_035603895.1 Pyrinomonadaceae bacterium | reverse complement strand
GTTGAGGTTTTATTAGGCCGGATCGTACTCGCTGCGATTGAAGGCGATAAGTACGTCGAGAAGGTGCCAGGGTGGAGACCAACGCCGCGTGAGTGAAGTCTGTTGACTAGTTTGGTTGTTGAGTCAACGGTTGTGTGATCGTGCGTGCTTCTTTTCCGGTTTGGAGATCGTAAATCTTGATCGTTCTGTCAACGCTGCCGGCGAGCAGGAAACGATTGTCTGGTGTGAAGACGAGTCCGCCGACATCAAACTTTTGTCCTTCAAAGGTGAAGAGCTTTTCTCCGGTATCCACGTTCCAGACGTAAGTCCTGACGTAAGCATACGCCGACTGCTGGTCTTTAAATGCCGCAACGCTCGTGGCAATCATCTTTTGATTCGGACTGATCGCGACTACGTGCGAGTTCTCAGTTAATCCATCTGTCTTTTTCTCTGCGAACACGCTTAGCTCGTGCTTTGTCGCCACATCCCACAACTTCATCGCTGCTTCATAGTTGCCGGTAGAAACCAGCAGACGATAATCAGGACTGAAGGCCAGGGCCATCACCGCATCGCTGTGAGCTTTCCAGACGTCTGTTTCTTCACCCTTAGCCGCGTTCCATTCGCTGATGGTTCCGTCGCCGTTGCCCGTGTAGATGTTTTTTCCGTTGCGGCTGAATACAACTGAGTAGGTCCCAGTGTCACCGTCAGGCGAATTAGAATGGACCAGCGACTTCAATTCCCTACCCGTCTTGACGTCCCACAACTTCAGCATTCCATCATTGCCGACAGCGGCCACCGTTTTTCCATTCGGACTGAACGCCACCGCCTTAACGGCGCAATTAAATCCGGTCAACTTATGAACCTCACGGCCGCTGGCGAAATCCCAAATCCGTGCGGTGGTATCGCGCGATGAAGAGGCAATCAGTTTTTCATTCGGACTGAACTCGGCCATGTAGGTCGAATTAGTGTGGCCGGTCAGAGTTCGTTGTAACTCTCCGGATGCGAGATCCCAAACCCTGATGATTCCGTCGCCTCCCGCAGTCAGGAGCGTCTTGCCGTCGCGGCTGAGACTCAGGCCAATGACACCCGGCTTCGGGTTCTGCGGCATCGGCGGCGATGGGGTACAACGCGTTTGCGCCTGGAAAGACGTAACGCCAAAGACGAGAACCACGACTACAGCTAAACCACTATATTTGAGCGAACTCAATCTCAAACCGTGCGGCCATGCGATAAAGCGTCTTGCGATTGATGCCGAGGATTTCCGCGGTGCGTTTGCGATTGTTCCCGGTCGCCTCGAGCACGTGAAGGATGTAGCGTCGCTCGATCTCGTCGAGGTTAGGCAAGCCGGCAAAGATTTCGGCAAGATCGTTTGCGGAGAGTGGTGGCAGCTCATTTGTCTGTTGAAAACGAATACGTTCAGGTAGATCGTCGGTTGTGATCAGCCCGCCCTGACTCAACGTGATGGCGCGTTCTATGACGTTCTCAAGTTCCCGCACGTTGCCAGGCCACGAATAGTTTGTGAGGCACTGCATGGTCTTTTCATCGAGCGCCATTAACGAACTCGGGCCAGCCGCATGTTTGTGCAGAAAGTGCGCGACCAGAAGATGAATGTCTTCGCGGCGCTCACGCAAGGGCGGCAGATGTAATTGAATCACGTTTAGACGATAAAGTAAGTCGCCTCTGAAAGCGCCGTCAGACGCAAGCTTTTCCAAATCGGCGTTGCTCGCGGCAATTACGCGCGCTTTGACTTTTATCGGTTCGGTACTCCCAACCGGAACCACTTCACGTTCCTGCAACACGCGTAACAACTTAACCTGAAGACCCGGGCTCGTCTCACTGATCTCGTCGAGAAACACAGTGCCTTCGCCTGCTTGTTCGAAGATCCCGCGTTTGTTGGCAATCGCACCGGTAAATGAACCCTTGACGTGTCCAAACAATTCCGACTCGAGCAGTGTTTCCGTCAACGCTCCACAATTCACCGCGACGAACGGTTCGTTTGCTCTCGATCCGTGATTATGAATCGCGCGCGCGACTAACTCTTTGCCAGTGCCGGATTCACCAGTGATCAGCACGGCGGCGCGTGAGTCTGAAACGCGCGCGATCATCTTGTAGATTTCGAGCATTGAAGGCGTGCGTCCGATGAGTCCGGAAGCAACTTCTTCCTCGTCGAGATCGGATGCGTGTTGTTTGCTGGTTCCGTTTGCGAGTGCGCGCCGCACAATCGCCACCAACTCGTCGATATTGAAAGGCTTGCTGATGTAATCAAACGCGCCTTCTTTCACCGCTCGCACGGCGGTATCGATCGAACCAAACGCAGTCATCAACACGACCGGAACACCGGGATACTCGCGATGAACGATCTCCAGCAGCGACAGTCCGTCGAGACGCGTCTTCATCCGAATGTCACTCAGCAACAGGTCCGGACGTTGCCGCGCGACCGCGACCAGCGCTGCCTCGC
>DATNJO010000987.1:0-5494 GCA_035603895.1 Pyrinomonadaceae bacterium | reverse complement strand
TTCATCAAGCGTCCGGTGAAGTCGTCGACGATGATGACTTCGCCATCCTGGACCACGTATTGATGATCGAGCCTATAAAGCGTGTGAGCTTTCAACGCCTGCTCGACGCAGTGCAGCAACTCCATGTTTGAAGGATCGTAGAGATTGCCAACGCCCAGCAGACGTTCCGCTTTGTCCACACCTTCTTCCGTCAACACTGCGGTGTGCGCTTTTTCGTCGACAACGTAGTCGCCGGTCTTTTTGCCATCGACATCTTCGCCCTTCTTAAGGTGCGGAATGATCGCGTCGGCATTTTTGTACTTGTCGGTTGCTTCGTCGGAAGGACCGGAAATGATGAGCGGCGTTCGCGCCTCGTCGATCAGGATCGAGTCGACTTCGTCGACGATGGCGAAGTAGTGACCACGCTGCACGCAGGTCGCGAGGTCAAACTTCATGTTGTCGCGCAGGTAGTCGAAACCAAACTCGTTGTTTGTTCCGTACGTGATGTCCGCGGCGTAAGCTGTCTGGCGCTCGAAGTCGTCCATGTCGTTCTGAATGCAACCGACTTCGAGACCGAGGAAACGATGAATCTGGCCCATCCACTCCGCGTCGCGCGAAGCGAGGTAATCGTTTACGGTGATGACGTGAACACCGCCACGGCCGGTCAACGCATTTAGATACGCAGGCAGAGTAGCGACCAGCGTCTTACCTTCACCGGTTCGCATCTCAGCGATCTTGCCTTGATGCAGGACGATGCCGCCGATCATTTGCACGTCGAAATGGCGCATGCTCGTCGTGCGCACACTCGCTTCGCGCACAATCGCAAACGCTTCCGGCAAAAGCTCGTCGAGAATTATCCGCTCGCGGCGCTTGCGTTCTTCCTTGTCGGTAACACCGCCAACCGCCTGCTGCACCTTTTCTTTGAAAAACGCGGTGCGCGCGCGTAACTCATCGTCCGAAAGCTTTTGGACCGATGGTTCGAGTGAGTTGATCTGGTCGACCAGCGGTTTAATCGATTTGAGAAAACGCTGGTTACTGCTGCCGAATACTTTAGTTAAAAATTTATCGAAACTAGCCATACTGTGTTGGATTGTATTCTAAATTAAACTCCGGGTTCCAGTTGCTTCTTGATCATATCGACGACGCTTTGCCGCGGCATCGAGAAATTCACCACGACTTTGTTGCCGTCCGGGGACACGCTTGTGTTCTTCATTATTACTTCTTCATCTTTGCCGGAGCGCGAACCGGCGCCAAAAAAGAGCAGGTTGTTGAGTATTCCCGCGACTGATTCCGCTCGTGCCGACGAGGACGTTTCCGAAGAGACTGACGCGAGCACTTCATTCTCGCCTTGCTTGACCGTAATGATGACTTTCGCGCCCGGATTATCTTTGCTGATCGGTTGCAAGTAGATCAGAAAGCCACTGTCGTTCAAAGCAGCAACCATCCGGCCAAACAGGTCGACGAGGTTCTCATCGCCAACCTTCTTTGTGAAACGCGGATTCTGAAGTTTGCCTTTCTCATCCAGCTCCGCCTCGATCACAACCTCGAACGGCTTGTTGAGATCGAGTTTGCCCTGGTTCTTCAGGTTGTTTACATAGGCGGCGAAATCTTTCAAAGCCTTTTTGTTGATCTGATTCTCGTCGGGCAGCGCGACATTGTTTTGCGCGGCCGTCTCTTCGAGCTTCTTCTGCGCATCCTCGGTATTCAACGACGGTGACGGAGACGCTGATGGCGACGCTTGAGCAATCGCGGACGGAGACGCTGAAGCACCGGGGCTGGCGCCAGGCGAAGCACTAGCTGCAGCACTCGGCGATGGTGAGGCTTCCGGATCGGGAGTCTTTGGGTTCCACTGCGAGATGATCTTCGGCGCAAACGGATCCGCCGCGGCTGCTGCCGCTGCCGCTTGACCAGGAAGCTTGCCGTCTATTTGTGCTTCGAGAGCAAAGTAGCCGTCCGGGTAGCGAAACTTTTCGTTGCTGAGCTGAACGATCTGGACGTCATCACCGATTTGGGTGCCGACATAATCCTTTTCTACAAACTTGGTGCCCGCGATCAGTGCGGCGATGTTGAGCGTGTCGCGAAAAGCCGGGACGTAAGTTACCAGCCAGACAAGCGCTAAATGGAGTACGAGCGAGGCGCCGATGAGCTTTAGCAGTACCGCCGCTCTGGAGCTACGGTTAACTTCAAAATTTTCGAACAGCTCAGTCATTCCTGATTAAAACGCCCCCTATTGAAATCGGCCAAATTGAAAACGTTAGCTGGGCGTTTTTGTTTCAGCGCTTTAGACGCCACGAGCACCCAAGGCGTTGCGAACGGGAATTGTAACTCGCCCGGCATTTGTTAGCACTTCGCAGGCCACGGCGAGCGCGGCTAGAATGGGGAACATGCGCGGAAATGGTCGTAAACATTGGGACAGAAGATCAAAACACGGTTCAAAGCCCGGGGGCCGCAAAACCCCTGCGCCGCGACAGTCTGAGGGGAAAATCTCTCACTCGCGAGACGTCAAGAAACTACTGCACGGCATCGGAACGCCGCCGCCCGCCCCGTTTCAACCTGATCCGTTCCAACTCGAATCCCTAGCGATGCTGGAGTATGAAGACGTACTCGTCACAGCCCCGACCGGCAGCGGCAAAACGTGGATTGCACGCGAGGAAATCCGGCGGCTGCTGAGCACCGGCAAGCGCGCCTGGTACACCACGCCGTTGAAGGCGCTCACAAACTCAAAATACCAGGAGTTCATCGACGAGTTTGGTGCCCAGAACGTGGGCATTTTGACCGGTGACCGGAAAGAGAACTCCGACGCGCCGCTGATCATCGGCACAACAGAAATCTATCGCAACCAACTCTTCGATTCATTGCGCACCGGAAGTGAAGTCAACTCCGATCTCGTGGTGCTCGACGAAGCTCATTACCTTGCAGACGAAGACCGCGGACACGTTTGGGAAGAGGCGATCATACTGACGCCGCCGCGGATCCGCCTGTTGTTGCTCTCGGCGACGATTGGCAATGCGGGTGATTTTGCGAGCTGGCTGGAAGAAGTGCGCGGCGTGCGTTGCGGAGTCATCACTGGTCCGGGAAAACGGCCGGTGCCGTTGCGTTCGGCGGTGCTGCTCCCGGACAAACGATTGTTGGCTTTGATTGATGAGACTGGAAGGATTAATTCAGAGGTCACACAGCTAATTCATGAAACTGCGAATGCCTGAAATGCCGCCGGCGACGTTGCTGTCGGCGTTGGAAGGTTACAACCTGTTGCCCGCGATCGTGTTCATGCCGACGCGCCGTCGGTGCGACAAAGCTGCGTCGGAAGCGGCGCTGGCACGACCGGTTGGGAACGAACGGCGACGCGATGAGCGGCGTGAGTTTATGCGTTCGTTTGTCGAGCAGCATCCGGAAGTGCGCAATCACCGGCACTGGGACACGATCATTCGCGGCGGTGTTGCATCGCATCACGCGGGACATATTCCGGCGTGGAAACTCGTCATTGAACGATTGATGAGTGCTGGTTTGCTCGACGCGATTTTCGCAACGGCGACGGTGGCTGCAGGTGTTGATTTTCCGGCGCGCAGCGTTGTGTTGACCGGTGCCGATGCGCGCACTGCGAGTGGTTGGCGCCCGTTGTCGGCTTCCGAATTACAACAGATGACCGGACGCGCTGGTCGGCGTGGACGTGACAACGTCGGGTTCGTTGTTGCTGCGCCGGGTTTGCACCAGGATCCACTGCGCATCGCGCAATTGTTGAAAGCGCCGCCCGATCCGCTGATCAGTCAGTTTCGCGCAACGTACACGACGCTCTTGAACTTGCTCGATGCTTACGGAACCTTCGCGCACGTGCGCGAGATCGCCGAACGCAGTTTCGCTCATCGCCACACTGTCCGGCAGATCGTTCAACTCGAGAAGAGTCGCGAACAAAGCGAGCAAAAGCTCGAACGGCCGCTAGAAGAATCAGGCTGCGATCTTCCAATCTCGACCGTGCTTGGCTTGGAACGACTGGTCAGCGCACGAGCACGTTTGCAGGAAGCAAAACCGCAAACTCGTGCCGAAGTTTTTTCTCGCTGGTTGAACGAAGTAGTGAAACCGGGCCGTGTCGTCGGCATCGGACGCAGTGGCAAGCGCCTCGTGATGGTCACTGAAAAGCGCGACGGCGCCGTCCGTGGGATTCGCGAAGATCGAAGCAGCGCGAGTTTTCCGCAGGAACGAATCGGTCGCGTCTACTCGCCTATTTATCGCTTGCGCGAACAGGACATCGAAACTGCTTTCGAAGAGATTCACGAACGCGGCCGCGAGCTGACTCTTCACGAGCCGCGCCTGCGCGATGTTTACGCAGAAGAAACCGACGCACTCAAGATTCTCGAAGACAGTATCGAAAATCTGCTACCGCCGCAGCTAACTGGTCCCGATCGTTTGCGCTGCACTCAACTTTTATGGGAACTGCACGAGACGGCGGAAGACTACGAACGCGCTTCGCGCCGGATTGAAGCCTTACGCGAGGAAGTTTGGCTTCCGTTCGAGCAACGCGCAAAAGTGCTTTCTGTGTTTGGCTATCTCGACTTCGAAGCCGAAAAAGTAACCGAGCGCGGCCGTTGGCTTGCAGATTTGCACATCGATCGGCCGCTGCTTGTAGGTGAGGCGCTCGAAAGCGGGCTCTTCAATTCTCTCGATTTAAAGCAACTCGCCGGAATCATGGCCGCATTAACCGCCGACGAAGAACGCGACTACGGCGATCTGGAATTGGACGACAACATCGTCACTTCGTTGTCGCGTTTCGAAGATATCGGTTTCAAAGTGTCGGGTGAAGAATGGAAACATGGCATCGAGCCTGCGCCCGAGCTGAACTTTTCCGCCGCCGGCGCGGCAGTGTCATGGGCCGACGGTGTTGCGTGGCCCGAGATCGTGCGCCAGACGCGCGCCGAAGAAGGCGATCTGTTTCGGATGTTTTCGCGAACCGGCGAAGCGCTGCTGCAAATCGCTGGTCTACATCGCAGCCATCCGCAAGCCGCGCAAATGGCTGCAGCCGCGGCGGAGATCGTGTTGCGCGAACCGATCCGTTAAAGTTTAATAACCAAAAACCAGATCATAAAAAACGAGAGGACTTATAAATGTCGACTTCTGCCGCCCAGCAACCATCTCCCCAACTCTTTTTCCAAACCATCAACGCGCATCAACGAACCGAAGCTTTGAAAGCCGCAATCGAGCTCGAAGTGTTCACCGCGATCGGCGAAGGCAACACGACTGCCGCCGAAATCGCGAAGCGGTGTCAAACTTCCGAAAGAGGGATGCGCATTCTGTGCGACTACCTGACGATCATGGAGATGATCACGAAGCAAGGTGACAACTATGCGCTGACACTCGACTCAGCAACGTTTCTGGACAAACGCTCGCCGGCATATCTCGGCAGCGCGACGGAGTTTCTGTGCTCGCCCGCGATGTTTGAAAACACCAAACACATTGCGGACGCCGTTCGCAAAGGCGGAACAGTGATGGAAGACGAGGGTACAGTCAGCACGGACAATCCGAT
>DATNJO010000986.1:0-6692 GCA_035603895.1 Pyrinomonadaceae bacterium | reverse complement strand
CTGCGAGGAAAAACAAATTATTCAGCGCCGAGCAGCCGTAAACAGTTACGTCAAACAACGCGCGGGCCGGAGATCCTCCTACAGAGTGGAAACTATCAACCTTTAACTCAACAAACCGCAACAGGTACTGAACGAAGATCGTCGCGAAAGCAAGGCCGACGTAGTCGTTCCAACGTCCAACCAACCGCGAGCCTTCCCTGGGCCAAAAGAAAAACGATGCGAAGAGGAGAGCCGTAACGGCCGTAAGAACGCGAATCAGCGCACGGTTCTGGTTCACCAGTTCGGCAAGCGGTTGTGCCGAGGGTAAGAGCTGCGGTGAAAGCAGAAACCAAAATGAGATAAACAAGCTTGAGGCTAGGAACAAGAATGCGACCAAAATCGCCGGTCGAACGAACGCAGGAGATCTCGAACGCGGAAAAGAAGATCTATAAGTCATTCTCGTTATTGTGTCAGTCGCCCTGAAGTGCTCCTGTCGGCGCCCAAGGAAGATCGTTTGTTCCTACCTTTGGCACTCATTGGGGTTCACTCGCACTCCTCGTCAAACCCTTCGGCATATCCTGTGCCACTATGCTGCGACTCGAATGAGGAGCTATTGCTCGAAGTTCAACCTACAAAGCAACCGATACCATTGCTTACGAGTTCGATTTGCAGGAAATTAGTCCGCCTTGCAGGACGGACGCATGAATGGACCAGTGTTCATTCAATCGAATTGTTCATTGCCGACATGGCTTGGCGATGGAATGGTTCTTGCCGTGTTGAAAGACGACGGCTTTCCGAGGCAAACATCCAAGGCCCTGGCTTCCAGTGTTCTTTCTCTTGATTTGGATGGAAGCAAGATCAAGTTTGAAGCAGGATAAAGGTACACCGGGGACGATCAATGATTGGCTCAGACTCAAAAGAACTATTTAGTATTATCGAATCACACATCTTCCTGGTCGCGCTTTGCCTGTTCCTTCTGATTGGCGCCGCCAAACTTATTCTGGAAGAGTTTATCTCTCTCCTACGCCTTTGGTATAAGATGCTAGCTGTTGTGAGAGAGAAAAAGTCGATGACTTCTGGGGCTCCTCAGCCACAGATGCCACCACAGAAGAATGCCGAAAATCAACCGTCGTCTCAGCTTAGTTCTCTGAGTTGAATCGAAGCTTGTCGAAGGGTATCGGTCGCCGCACGTCAACAATCCAACGGCTACTTGATCTCATTGAACCTCTCTTTAAGAATTCAATGTAGATCAATTGAATAGGGAAACAACTCACAGGCTCCTACCAGCAAGGAGCTCTTCCTGTCATAATAGAGATTACGGTTAGAGAAATGAAAGAGGTGTTGGGTTGGATACGAAGGAGGAAAATCCATATGGACCAACTTGCTCAGTTCAAAGCAAAATTCAGAATAGAAGAATTACTGCTGCTTAGAACGCGATGCTGGACGTGGTCCCTACGCCCAGCCCAATGTACTCTTGGTTCGGGGATACTATCGTTGAATCGCTACTGCGAAAGTCTTTCGCAAGTATCGAGCGATGAAGCCGTGGATCTATTGCAAATCGTTGTGCCGTTAGAGGCTGCGTTGCGACGCACCTTTAAATTTGACAAGATCAACTACTTGATGTTGATGATGGTTGATTCTCACCTGCACTATCACGTTATTCCTAGGTATTCTGCGGCTAGAGTCTTTGCTGGCCAGGAATGGAATGATGATGGCTGGCCGAGTTTACCTATGCTTGGAGCGGAGATCCCGCCCGAGAATCTCTTGACGGAACTGAAACATGATCTTCAGTCAGCACTTGGTTCGTAAAAGTCTAGTTGCACAGTAAGAAATTGCGCCGACTAGCGCTAAGCCCTATTACCAATAATGACTTATGGATACCCTCGTCAAAAATGAACAACAATTCGCGGCCCATCTGCTGAAGACCCTCATTGCACATCAAAAGCCAAACGGAGAGTTTGGGAAGCATCGCCGCAGCAACGTTGTTCAAGCTGTTCGTGCCTTTCATGCCGAGGAACGCCTCATCGAAAAGCCTCAAGCTTTCACTACAATGATAGCTATTGAACAGCTCTCTAGACTGGGAGGCAACAAGCATCACAAGGAAATTGAAGCTGCTTTAGCGTGGCTGCACGATCAGACTAGCTCGGGTGTCTTCATGAGCAGCGCGCCGATCACGGAGCCAACAGATACTTTTGTCTCAAATCAGCCTGTAACTGAGAAGACCAAGTCGGTGCGAGTATTTCGCCATACAGCTGAAGCGCTCTGTTCGTTCGCACGTTTTGAAGATCTGACGTACGCGACGATTTCCATTCTAAATAATCTACTTCTTGCACAAAATCCAGATGGAGGTTGGAGCAACACCGAATTAATGCCCGAGTCCAAACTGTTGTCTACTGTTTTCTGCGCGGAAGCCATAAGCTATCTGAATACAAACAAACTCCGCGTTCTTTTTCATCAGAGTGAGCGAGAGAACAAGGCATTGGAACTGAACCAAGCACTTGAGAGAGCAGTAAACTGGATTGTTCACAAAAACAGAGAGGGTCTAGGCTTTTGGTATTTACCCGACGTTTCTGAGGATAACAAATATTTTTACACGGGAATTGTTCTCGGTCGAATTACGCATCTGCTTATTAGATATTGTCCCAGTCTTGCGCAGCAAGCAATAGACCGGTTGCAACGCGCCCGACAATCGGGTGTTTGGTGGAAAGCCGGCAGTCCGGATCTTGATGGAACAGCGCGAGTAGCAGCCGCCCTAGTCAAATCATCCAAGCAAGGGCTTCAAGTTGATCACCAGGTCATAGCCGAAGCGAAGGAACGGCTAATGGCGTTATGTTCTGAGGAGGATGCTCGGATAGATCCTGCCACCATAGGGTATTTGCTTGAAGTCTATTGTCCCGATGTATCAAACAGTAAGAGAAACACCGATTGCGAGTATCAGGTAGCTCTCTCCTTCGCCGGTGAGGATCGCTGTTATGCTGCGGAATTGGCCGCAGCCCTTACAGACAGAGGTATTACGGTTTTTTATGACTCGTATGAACAGGCAACGCTTTGGGGGAAAGACCTTTACCAGCACCTACAAACCATCTACAAGGAGAAGTCCAAGTTCTGTGTCATTTTCGTTTCCGAGGCATATTCAAAAAAACTGTGGACCAAACATGAACTCAGGCAAGCGCAAGCCAGAGCATTTTTGGACTCTAAGGAATATATCCTTCCAATCAAATTAGACTGCACAGAGATTCCGGGGTTGAACGAAACGACGGGATACGTTGACTTGAAAGAAAATTCAATAGTTGAGATAGCTGAGTTAATAGTTAAGAAGCTGGCCGAGTAAGTCGTCACCAAAGGACTTGAAATACTACGCGATGAAGACTCGTGTGGTTCCGAACCAAATACGATTGCCAAGTGAATAAGTCAAGAGATCAGACGCACTATGATAATACCAAGCCTCGTATATTCATCAACAGACCGCTGCGATATGCGCTGTGAGTATTGTCCGTCGGAAGGACCAGGCAGTTACGGCGAGAACTTTGAGATTTCAACAAGACCGCTAGCTGCAGCGGAGGTCGTGTGGGCGGTGAACGTCATCGGGCAGTTAGGATTTGACACGTTTCGACTGACGGGCGGGGAACCGTTGTTGGACGTTCAAAGAGTGGCGAGTATTCTCCGCGGAGTGGTGGCTGGTCAACGCTTTAAGAACGTGCGCCTTAACACCAATGGCTCCAAACTCCTTGTGGCGATACCCAAGCTCTCTGATATTCCTCTGTCAGCGCTAAAGGTCTCGCTCGACACCATAGATGAAAAACTGTTCCGTCAAATAACTAAGAGTTCAAAGCATTCAGTTGTGCTAGACGGCATTATTGGTGCTGTAAAGGAAGGATTACCCGTAGAGGTGAACGCTGTGCTCACAAAGGAGACAGCCGACAGAATGATGGATCTAGTTGACTGGTGCCAAGCGCGAAACGTACCCCTAAAAATACTGGATGTTGTCGAATACAGTTCCCAACCGAACGGATATATTGATATCAACAAATTCCGGGGCTGCGAACTAGATAATCAACTTACTAAGCGGTTCGGCCCACCATCTCGTGTTCAATTAAGCGGCGAGAGGGGAATATACATGAAACGCTACGGTACGTATCCCTACGTGCTATTCAAGGATTGCAGTGAGGGAACAACGTATACGAACTTTTGCGCGGAATGCCCGCATTTCCCTTGCGAGGAGGGCATCCACCATCTCTCCTTATCAACAGACGGACACCTAAGGCCTTGCCGTATTCGAAATGACATTTTTTGGGATATTCGCCCGATGATCGTTGCGCAAGATGACAGAGCCTTGAAGGATCTTGTCCGGATGTTGTTGGAGCAGTATTACTCAGGAGAGTTTTCTGCTCTTCGGAAGCGCAGAGGCATGTAGCGCAGAAGAATCCTTAATAGTTTCTTTAAGCAGAACCTCACCATATGTAAAACCGGGGAAAATTGCTTCTTATGAAGCTGCTTTCTTTATACCCAATAGCTGCTCGATAACTACCAACGCCTTTTTGAATTCAATGAACTTCTCAAGGTCTGAAGGCTCCGCCAAGTGATACCATGGACGGTTAGTTCTCAAAACACTTACTTCCGCGCCATCCTTTCGGGCCAGGGCTAAAGCTTCCATGGTTAAAGCGCCGCCAGATAGTTGCTGTAGATAATCAAAAATATCCGGTCGGAAAACAGCGGTCTCAAGGCTGCAAAGAGAATTCGGTGACGTGTTGGGCCACAACTGCACTTGTTTCAATCCACTGTGATCATCGCAGGTAAAATGAGGGTGCGTTGGCGCTACGTTGCTAGGGCTCGCAGATACCGTGGCTATATGGTCCCCTGATTGGTGCCTATTCAGAAGTTCCAACAGAATAGCGGGGTGAAATATGATGTCTCCATTGGTGTAGTAAAAGTCATCGCTGACAGTTCCAAGAAAGGCCAGCGCTCCTGCAGTGCCTTCGGCTTGAGCGTTTACGGCTCTGAGATCGATTCCAAGGGCAGAGGTGATAAGGAATTTTTCTACGTCGTGGTGTGTCGCATCACTCGTGAGACAGATTACTTGCTTACATCCTGCGTATTTGAGACTCAATAGTGAATAGCACAGGATTTCTACCCCCTCGAGTTTGTACAAAACCTTTGGAGTGTGAGATGGGTTATGCTTCGAAAGTCGCGTTCCTTTCCCTCCAACAGGGACTACCCCGACGGTGATGCTTTGTGAGCTCATCCAATGTTCCTTCCGGCTACCACAACCGTCCCCTCCCATTTGGCGAGGGAAACTTGTGCCTGAAAGACCTGTACAATTTTAAGAGCGTTTGAATCCGCCCTTGGAATCGCCAAACCTTCTAAGCGTGAACTTCTCATAGACTTCTTATGATGATGGCAGCAGAGGAAGCGGAAATCTTGAGTTCTAAGGTTAGCAATTGATCGCGGCGGCACCTCAGACCTCGCGCTAATACTGTTTCGCACAAGAACCGGAGGAAATGACCCTCTGAGAAAGCTAAAGAAGAATGGTTAGCCAAATTCTTGAATCAAACTATGAGAACATAACACGGAATTATCGGACGCGGTTTTGAAAATGGACCATCGAGTTTTCGATCAAACCGCAACATCTTGTGTTTTTGCCCAAGTCCAAAAGTAATGTTTTTGACCTCAAAAACTGATTTTGAAAATAGAATCACAAACCACAATATGTGGTGCTTGTACTCATCGCTTCTTTCCGGCCTTTGACGATCTGCTGATTCCCTTACTCTTGACCCTGTAGCGTAGTTTCTGCGGCAAATCCAACTTGTCATCGATCAAGACTGAAAGATCGACATTCACCAGGCGCGCATACTGGAGAAGTACCGGAAGCGATGGAATACGGTGGCCTCGTTCATACTGGGAGATGTTGCTCCGAAATAAGTGCTCACTAAACCCCAGGCGATCGAGTAATTCACTCTGAGAAAGGTCTACCTCGTCCCGAATACGCTTTAGCTTCTCCGCTAGGCGCGCTGGTTTAGTAGGTGAGGCCCGCTTCATCGGATAAAACCTCCCGATGAGAGCGGAACCTTGACGCCATCGCGCGCGCTAGATACGATTGTATCTAACCAAATCCTGTAACCATGAATCGCCGAGAGTTGGACCGGTCCAAACTCTTCAGCGATGCTCATCACTCGAAGACTCGGGATGGCGAGCTACGCATTTAATCTCGAAAAGAGCAACTAACGTCAGTCTGCCTAAGATAACAGAATTGCCAGCTTTGAGGTTAGACGCGGCAGTTTACTGAATTGACAACCAAGGACCACAATAAAGCATTCATTAGGACCATTGGCATTCTCTTCCTCGCCGGTTTGATTGCGCAATGACGGGACGAACGATCTATACAACACTAGAAACGGCTAGCCCAGCAATCCTGGACCACTGAAATCCACTCCTTTTGACCAAGAACAAGTCCGGGGACACTTCGTCCTTACATTCCATTCAATTAAGGCAATCACGAGCTGAATCGCCGGACAAATAGCTGGCCATTGTCCAACGCTCAAGCAATCACAAGATTGGTCAAACGAGAGATGTTCTGAACGAACACTTCGGCGAGCGACTTTTGTCTACGCCAACAGACCTACCCGTTGCTCCACCAAACTGACACGAGGAGAATCGAGTATGCATAAGCAAAGACGGCATCAACGCGGTTATCTCAGATGTGTGAAACGAAAGAA
>DATNJO010000985.1:0-6095 GCA_035603895.1 Pyrinomonadaceae bacterium | reverse complement strand
CTCGGGTTCAGCGTGAAGGATGCGGCGTCGATCTACGGCACTTACACGATGTCCGTTTACCTCACGGCCGTGCCGGGTGGACTCATCGCCGATTATCTGACCGGCGCCAAATTGGCGGTGTTTCTCGGCGGTGTCATCATTGCGGCCGGCCACTTCTCGATGGTGTTTCGTTCGATGACCACGTTCTACCTGGGGCTGATCCTGATCTCAGTCGGGACCGGCCTGTTGAAACCGAACATCAGCACGATGGTCGGTGGGCTGTATCGCCAAAACGATCCGCGCCGAGACAGTGGTTTTTCGATCTTTTACATGGGAATCAACCTCGGCTCGGTGCTGGCCGGATTTATTGTCGGCTATCTCGCGAAAGGCGTGACGTTCAAAAACTTTCTTGCGTCGATTGGACAGGATCCCAACTCGAGTTGGCACTACGGCTTCGGCGCCGCCGGCGTCGGCATGGTGCTGGGCCTCGTCATCTACCTTTTGAATCAGAGGCAGCTCAAAGGTGTCGGCAATAAGATCCCGCGAGCATCGAAGAATAAGGATAAGACAGAAACTGTTGTGCGCGAGCCATTGACGCGCGACGACTGGAAACGCATCGCGGCGATCTTCATCTTCTTCCTCTTCACGATCCTGTTTTGGGGAGCGTACGAGCAGAAAGGCGCCAGTCTTAACCTGTTTGCGGATAAACTGGTGCGGGCCGAGATCTTTGGGATGAGTTTTCCGGTTCCGTTCCTCCAATCTTTGACGGGCATATTCGTGATCATACTGGCGCCCGTGTTTTCGTATCTGTGGCTTCGTATGAAAGATCGACAGCCTTCGAGTCCCGGGAAGTTTGCGCTCGGACTCGTGTTCATCGGGCTGGCGTTTATGTTGCTGGTGCCCGCGTCGCTGTTGACGGCCGGCGGCAAGGTCACTTTTTGGTGGCTGGTGGGTCTTTACTTTTTAGCTGTTTGCGGTGAGATGTGTTTGAGTCCGGTTGGGCTGAGCACAGTTACTAAACTCGCGCCAGTAAAACTGGTCGGCATCATGATGGGTGTTTGGTTTTTGGCGGCGTCGTTTGGCAACAAGCTCGCCGGTTATCTTTCGGGTTTCTTCCTGTCGAACGATCCGGTGCGACTGGCGACACTCTACGGCGGTATCGCGGTTGGTTTGTTTGTCTCGGCCGGCATACTTGCTTTGTTTACGCCCTCCATCAAAAAGATGATGGGCAAAGTTGTTTAGTAACGCCGATCGCTGATGTTCACTAAAGCAATCGTACGGGCGCCAGGCGCTAACTTTGCTTCGGGCCTGACGACCGTTGACCTGGGTGCGCCGGTTTTCGAGCTGGCGCTGCAACAACACGAAGCTTATTGCCGCGCCTTGGAAGCTTGCGGCTTGAGTCTGACGTTCCTTGAACCGGATGAACGTTATCCAGATTCGACATTCGTCGAAGACACAGCGGTGTTGACCAAGCGTGGCGCCGTGATCGCGCGCCCCGGAGTAGCGAGCCGCCTTGGTGAAACAGAAGCGATCGAGCGCGTTCTTGAGCATTATTTCGAACGCTTGCACGCGATTCGCGAGCCCGGAACACTCGACGGAGGCGACGTTTGTGAAGCCGACGACCACTTCTTCATCGGCGTCTCGCGCCGCACAAATGAAGCGGGCGCAACACAACTTGCGGCTTTTCTGAAGGAGCTTGGTTACACTTCGACTTTGATTGATATACGCAACCTGAGTAATATCCTGCACTTAAAAAGCGGACTGGCATATCTCGGCGGCAATCGAATGCTGGTCATCGACGAAGTAAAGAAGCTAAACCGGCTGTGCGACTACGAGTTGATTGACGTAGACAGTGCAGAGGAGTACGCCGCAAACAGTTTGGCCGTAAACGATCGAATTCTCGTGGCGGCGGGGTTTCCGGTCTTGCAGCAACGATTACAGCAGTTGAATTACGAAACGGTCGTGTTAGAGATGTCGGAGTTTCAAAAGATGGATGGCGGATTGAGTTGTCTATCACTGAGGTTTTAAAGAGCTTCGTCTCCCGCAAAGGCGCAAAGGCGCAAAGGCGCAAAGGAAATCTCAAGAAACGTGATAGCGCTTTGCGCCTCTGTGCCTTTGCTGGAGGGATAAAGAGGGGTTTTAAGGAGGACTATGGCGGAAAATTTTGATAACGCGGCGGCGGTCAAGCTTCTCAATCAGATTATGGAAGCCGAACTCGCGGGGGTCGTTCGTTACACGCATTATTCACTGATGGTTTTTGGTCACAACCGTATTCCGATCGTTAGCTGGTTACGCAACGAGGCCACTACCTGCCTGACGCACGCAAACGAGGCGGGAGAACTCGTCACGCATTTCGGCGAGCATCCTTCGCTGAAGATCGGTGCCTTGCTCGAGACTCACCAGCACGGCATTAACGATATTCTTACCGAGTCGCTGAAAGCCGAAAAGGACGGACTCGCTCTGTACAAACAACTACTGGACCTGGTGCGCGATCGCTCAGTTTTGCTCGAAGATTATGCTCGCCGCATGATCGCTGAAGAAGAACTCCACATCGGTGAAGTGAACAAGATGTTGCGTAAGCCGGGCGAGATCGCGCAGTACCAGGCATGACGTAGCTACGGATTGAAACGACCACCGAAGCAGCATGAGATAACTCAACTTCTCGCCGAGTGGAGCGATGGAAACCAGTCCGCTCTGGACGAGTTGTATCCACTGGTCTACGACGAATTGCACCGGCTCGCTCGCCGTTACATGAGCCGGGAAAAGAAGGGCCATACTCTACAAACCACTGCCTTAATCAACGAAGCTTACGTCCGTCTCGTCGATCAAAGAAACGTTCATTGGGCCAACCGCTCGCACTTCTTCGCCATCTCGGCGCAGATCATGCGGCGGATTTTGATCGATCACGCCCGCCGTCATGCGTATGCCAAGCGCGGCGGTGGCGCGCAGCAGGTCTCACTCGAAGAAGCCGCGATGATCACCAGCACGCCCGGTTCGGAGATGCTTCGTCTGGATGAAGCTCTGAAGACCCTCGCCGAGATGGATCCGCGCCGCAGCCAGGTGGTTGAATTGCGATATTTCGGCGGTCTCAATAACGAGGAGATCGCCGGTGTTTTGAACGTTTCTGAGAACACCGTAACTCGCGACTGGAACATGGCGCGAGCCTGGCTTTATCGACAGCTCAGCGAAAGTGCTGCCAATTGAGTCCCGAACGTTGGCAACAGATCAGCCGCATATTCAACTCAGCGATCTCGCTCGACGGCGAAGCGCGGGCTGCGTATGTGGTGGACCAGTGTGGCACTGACGAGTCGTTACGCTCGGAAGTGGAGAAGTTGCTCGCGTCGCACCAGCGGGCGAGTGCCGAGGGTTTTATTGGCGGACGAGCAGCGGATGATGGCGCTGCGTTAATCGTCGAGGACGCAGAGCTCAAGCCACGTCTTGAAAAGGGGCAGCAACTCGGTTCGTACCTGATTCTCGACCAACTCGGCGTCGGTGGCATGGGCGAAGTTTATCTGGCGAAGGACTCGCGACTCGAGCGAACCGTTGCCTTGAAAGTGCTGTCGCCTGACATTTCCGAAGACAAGCGGCGGATGCAGCGTTTCCGTCAGGAAGCGAAAGTTGCGTCGTCACTCAATCAACCAAACATACTCACCATCTTCGAATTTGGTGAAGTTGAGGGACTCACGTTTCTGGCTACGGAGTTCATCGACGGCGAAACACTTCGGCACAGCCTGCACCGCGAGCGTTTCAAAGTCGCCGAAACCCTCGACATCGCGATTCAGGTACTGACCGCTCTCGAAGCTGCGCACGAAGCACGCATCGTTCATCGCGACATCAAACCGGAAAACGTGATGATTCGGCACCGCGATCGACTCGTGAAGGTGCTTGATTTTGGTTTGGCTAAGGTGACGGAGTCAGGATCGCACGTTGATACGGAAGCCGCGACTGAATTCAGAACCACTCCCGGTGTGTTGATGGGTACGATCAACTACATGTCGCCCGAGCAGGCGCGAGCGATGAACGTTGATGAACGCACTGATATCTGGAGCGTCGGCGTGATGCTCTACGAAATGGTGACGGGAGTGATGCCTTTCGTTGGTCCGACCAGCAGTCACACGCTGGTGCAGATCATCGAGCAGGAGCCGCCGCCGTTACCGAAAGATGCACCGGTTGAGTTGCAGCGGATCATTCGCAAGGCGATGGCCAAGAGTCCGAACGATCGTTATCAGTCCGCGAAAGACATGGCGGCCGATTTGAAGAGGGTTTTAGCCACGGATGACACGGATCATACGGATCGTGGCCCAGCGCAAAAACGGGTGCTCGTCGTGGCGCTGCTTGCGATGGTGGCTGCGACTGCGGCGATCTTTGCGGTGAGCATCTGGCGTGCTTCGCGCGAACGGCCGCCGGTTGCTGTTCCAGCACCCACGCCTGTTGTTGTTAATTCAGAGCGAAGGTTGACTTACTGGATCACCGTGCAGAAGTTCAGGGAAGGAAAATATAAAGACCCATACGTTATTGCCGGCGAGATCAATTTCGAGGCGGGCGATCGGGTTCGCGTGAACGTCCGGACTCCTGAAGCCGGTCACTTGTACATTGTCAATGAAGGACCGCGCGGCGGAGAGACTGTGCCCGAGTTTAACTTCCTTTTCCCCTCTTCGACGGCAAACAAAGGATCATCTCTTCTGGCAGCGGATCAGCAAATACAGATTCCCAAAGCGAGTTGGTACAGGTTCGATACGCAGGAAGGTGTCGAACGGCTTTGGCTGATCTTTAGCGAAGATGCGGTGCCGGAACTGGAAAGTGTGAAACAGTTTGCCAGCAAGGAAGCGGCTGGACTGATCGCCGACATGACGCAAAACAAGCTTGTGCACGACTTCCTCACCTCGCATTCATCCGTTAAACCGGAGGTCGACAAAGGCGAGACCCTTACCACCCTCACAGCGTCCGGTAAGCTGCTCGTTTACCCCGTCAGGTTAGAGCATCACTGAGCACAAAACTGCATTGACGCACACACAGTTGGCGCATATCATTCCGGCCATTAAGACCGTAAACAGCTCTCGCTGGACTGAAACTTTCCCTCTCTAGTTGCACGGCCCAGACGAACTTCCGGCAGCAGCGTCGGCTTGGTGGTTTTCCAAAAAAGTTCTCGCGTTAATTATTGAGAAGAGAGAAGCGCGACGCACGCGACACCCGAGACGGGTAGCGCTCGTTCGCAAAGCCCAGACCACGAGCCAATGCGGCTTGTATCAACCCAACAGCACTCACCCAAAAGGAGGATTACCCATGAGCGACGACAAACCGATCGAAAGAACCAGACGTCCGGTAGTGATTAACACCGCATCTGCGGGCGGAACCATTCTCGAGAATTGCTTTTTCCTGCCGATCGCCGAAATCAAAGGGCAGGTTTTCTATAACTTCTACAACGGGGATGGTAAAACGCTCGCCACCGGTGTCAGTGATGGTGTCACTTTTCCTTTCCTGCTTGACGGCATCGCGTGGACGATTTCGCACCTGGAAATCTATCACCCCCCCGAGATCAAGGACTGCGAGCGCATCGAGGCCAAGGGACATTGGACAAATACCGTCACCGAGCTCGCCGAAGCAGGAACCTTCGCGGCTGAGTCTGGAGGAGGTGTTATACCCGAGGCTTACTCTGCATCAGCGTAGTGATGGACTGAAGAGAGATGAAAAGGACGGCTTTTCATTTTCTGAAACGACTGTTGGCGGCGCTGGCGATCTGCGTTTTGCCGGTCTGTGCGCAAACCGCAAAAGATCTGCCGGCGCTGGCCGCAGTCACACGGGACCTGAGAGGTGGCGAAACCCACGCGTATCACATCAATCTCACCTCGGACCAGTTTTTGCACGCTCTTGTCGAACAGCAGGACATCGACGTCGTCACTTCTGTGTTCACTCCTGACGGAAAGCAAATCAGCGAATGCGACAGTCCGAACGATCGTTGGGGCCCGGAAGCGATCACGTTCGTAGCGCCGGTAGCTGGTGAATATCGCGTGGAGATCAAATCATCAAACGAGCCGGTCGTGACCGGGCGTTACGAAATCAAGATCGTTGCCCTCCGCGAACCCACCGCGATCGACAAGAGCCATGCTGCCGCCCAG
>DATNJO010000984.1:0-5452 GCA_035603895.1 Pyrinomonadaceae bacterium | reverse complement strand
TTGCCGCTGGCGATTGCGAATGCGCTCAACGACCGGGAAATTCCGGTTTATGGCGATGGTCTGAACGTGCGCGACTGGATCTACGTGGAAGACCATTGCCGCGCGATTCTCGCCGCGCTCGAAAATGGCGAAGCGGGTCGTGTTTACAATATAGGCGCGCGTAATCCGCGGCGTAATCTGGACGTGGTTGAGTCGTTGCTCGACGCGCTCGACAAGCCGCGCAGTTTGATTCGTTTCGTGAAGGACCGTCCGGGCCACGATCGAAGATATGCGATCGATCCGGCGCGCGTTGAAGTGGAGTTGGGTTGGCGGCCGCGGGAAACGTGGGAAACCGGGTTGAAGAAGACGATCGACTGGTATTGCGGCAACGAGCAGTGGATCAATAACGCCAGAAACGGTGCCTACCGTGATTATTACAGGGTGCAGTACGGAACTGAGGTCAGCGGCGATTGAAGAAGATTCTGATCACAGGCGCGGGCGGTCTGGTGGGCAAGGCGAGCATAGAGCATTGCCAGGCGAACGGCGATGAAGTCGTTGCTTACGACCGTCAGGCGCTCGATATTGGCGACGCCGCGCGGGTTGAAGCGGTTATCGCGAGTGAACGGCCTTTTGCGGTGATCAATTGTGCGGCGTGGACCGATGTTGACGGTTGTGAAAGCGATCCGGCGAAAGCAGAACGCGTTAATGCGGTTGGTCCTGAGAACCTCGCGCGTGCTTGTCGTCAGGCGAATGCGGGGCTGTTGACGATTTCCACGGACTACGTTTTCGATGGAGCGAAAGACGGTTTTTACACCCAACGCGACCAGCCGCGGCCGTTGAGTGTTTACGGACGGTTCAAGCTGGAAGGCGAACGCCGGTCGCAGGCAGAACATGCGCGGACGATTGTAGTGCGCACTGGTTATATCTTTGGACCAGGCGGGCGGAATTTCCTGAGTACGGTGGTGGACCGCGCGAAACGTGGTGAAAAGTTGAAAGTAATCACCGATTCCTGGGGCACGCCGACGTACGCGCGCGACCTGGCGGTGCGGTTGCGGGAATTGGTTGAGTTAGACTTGCCGGGAATTTTTCACGTGGTAAGTGCTGGTGAGGGCGCAAGTTTCGAGACTTTTACGCACGAAGCGCTTAAACTGGCACGTTGTGAGCCGGCACTGGTTGAGCCGGTGAGTATGAATTCGCTGTCGCGTCCCGCTCCCCGGCCGCGAAATTCGAAAATGAAGTGTTTGTTGTCCGAAGCAATTGGTCTTCCTCCTCTCCCCCATTGGCAAGAAGGCCTGGCGCACTTCGTGGATCAGTACCTTGTGGCCTAAAACCCATTTCGTGGCACGGTTCAAACGCCGAAGGCGTTCGCAAGTTCCCGCGCAGGGTTACTTCAACCCTGGGATAAAGGGGTTTCTCCGTTCCAACGCTGAAAGCGTTGGCGACGTCGCGTTCGCCAACACCTTCGGTGTTAAGTCGTTATTTCTTGTTTTGATCCCAGGGTTGGAGCAACCCTGGGCTGGAACTTGCGAACGCTTTCAGCGTTTGAAATGGCTGTATTTACTGAGAGTTGCGACTTGCCTCAGAGCGAGTCTCTGCTATTATTCTCCATTCAATAGAGTTCTGCTGTTGGAAAGCCGAAAAATATGATGTCGCAAGATAACCGCTTGATGCCGATGCCTGCCGTCGACCGCGCTCTTGATAGACCGCTGGGCGATATCGGACAGGTGCGATCTTACGGACCTGCTGCCAGCGAGCCGAGCCAGCTTCGTGACTATCTATTTGTAGTCCTGAAGCGCAAGTGGCTCATCCTGAGCCTGTGTCTCGTGGTCACGTCGCTGGTCGCGATTCAGATGTTTCGCCAGCCTTCTATCTATGAAGCCGCGGCGACCATCCGAATCGAGCAACGAGCCAAGAACATTCTCCAGTCGCCTCAGCTCGTGCTCAATGCCCAGCCCGACGCGAATTTCTGGGGCACTCAGGTCAAGCTATTGGAAAGTCCCGCGCTCGCCCGGCAAGTGGCGTTGACTCTGGACCTGCGACACAACCCGACCTTCTTCGGCGCCCACGCTCAAGGTGGAGTTTTCACCGCCCTGAAGCGAATGGTCTCCGGTGAAAAACGTGTCGCGACACCCGCGCCAACACCAAAGGGACTGTCAGTCGTCGACGAGGCCCGGCTAAAAGCCGATCCGTTAACACCGGAAGAACTGGCTCAACTCGAGCCGTTCGAAGACGCAATTATGGCCGGCGAACAAGTCGAAGGCGTCGTCGGTACCAATCTGTTCTTGATCAAATACCGGCACACCGATCCCGAGATGGCCCAGAAAGTGGCCAACACGATCGCCGAAGTCTTCCGTGCCAACAACATCCAGCGCGCGACCGAAAACTCGAGCCAGGCCGAAGACATCCTCGCCCGAGAAGTTTCAGACTATCAGGGAAAGATTCGTCACGATCAGGAAGCGCTCTTCAACTTCGCGCGTGAAAAAGGAATTCCGCCAACCAACGACATGACGCTGAACGTCGAGGCCCAGCGGCTCGCCGATTTGAGCCGTCAGGTGCTTGACGCCGAGAACGCGCGCAAGAACGCGCAGGCCATTTATCTCAGCGCGAAAGCCACCAAAGATCCTTTCTCGGTTCCCGAAGTGCAGAAGTCAGCCCGTATCACTCAGCTTCAGGAACGAATTTCCCAACTGGAAGAGAAGAAAGCGGCATTGTTGGTTGTCTACACGAAGGATTGGCCGGAAGTTAAAAAACTCGACGTCACCATTGGCAAACTAACGGAGGAGATACAGAAGGCCGCCAACGACGCTGTGACCGGCCTGCAAAAGAACTACGAAGCTGCTTTGGCCCACGAAAACAGCGTTCGTGACAGATATAACGAACAACGCGGGACCACGAACCAACAGACGCGCGATCAGATCGAGATGACCGAGTTCATGCAGCGTCTGGAAACCAACAAGCAATACCTGAACACGCTCCTGCAAAAGCAACGCGAACTCCAGATCGCCCAGGGCGACCGCGGCAACGAAGTCAGCATTGAAAACTACAGCCGTTTGCCGCGTGGCCCAGTCGGCCCGCCGCGCATTCGCAACGTCATGATCGCGTTTGTGCTGTCGCTGGTTGCTGGTATCGGTTTGGCATTCCTGCTTGATTTCCTCGACGACACGGTGAAGTCGCTCGACGACGTCGATCGCTACATTCACCTGCCTGCGCTCGCGCTGATTCCGAGCGGCGCTCATGGTGGCGCTCGTTTGAATCTGAAAGGTCTGCCACATCCCAACAAGCCGGGACCGGGAGGCGAGTCAACTGCTTTAGCGATGCTCGACGACGTCAGGTCGCCGATCGCCGAGTCGTATCGACACTTGCGCACGTCGCTGTTGCTCTCTTCAGCAGGCCAGCCACCGAAAACCATTTTGGTGACGTCGAGCCAGCCGTCAGAAGGAAAGACAACGACGGCTATCAACACCGCGTTCATGCTCGCGCAGACCGGTGCTGAAGTATTGATCATCGACTGCGACTTGCGCCGGCCGCGGTTGCACGCGCAGTTTGAAGTGCCCAACACCAAGGGCCTGACAACGTGCCTTTCTGGCGAAAAGGATCTCGACAACCTGCTACAGATGTGTCCGAAACAGCCGAATTTGAAGATACTGACTTCCGGTCCGGTGCCGCCGAACCCGGCTGAGCTAATCGGTTCGGAAGAAATGCGCCGGCTGCTCAGTCAGTTGAGTGAACGGTTCGCGCACATCATTATCGATTCACCGCCGGCAATCTCGTTTACTGATGCATCAATCCTGTCGACGATGGTCGACGGTGTGATGCTGGTGGTCCACGGCGGCCGCAGTTCGCGTGCGGTGGTGCGACGAGCCAAGCAACAGTTGCTTGACGTTGGCGCGCACATCTTCGGCGTGGTCCTTAATAATGTGAAGGCCGAGGCGTCGGATTATTACTACTCGGGCTACTACTCGAACTATTACTCGAATGAACCAGACGGCGGGCGCGATGCGTCGGCGAGTGAGACCGCCTGAGTCTGCCCCGATCGTTACAGTGTTTCAGGAGTCAAAGTTCCCTTTCGCCCAAACTAGTCGCTGTTAGTGTATGAACGTTCCTCTTCTGGATCTACAGGCGCAGTATGCCTCACTTAGAGACGAAGTGCGCCTTGCAATTGAGCGTGTACTGGAGTCGCAGCGGTTTGTGCTTGGCGACGAAGTGCGCCGTCTTGAAAGTTCGATTGCCGAATACTGCCAGGCAAAACACGCGGTCGGTTGTGCTTCCGGTTCCGACGCGTTGCTGCTGGCGTTGATGGCGCTCGATATCAAGGCGGGCGACGAAGTCGTCACGACGCCGTTTAGTTTCTTTGCGACTGGAAGCTGTATTGCGCGGCTCGGCGCGCGACCGGTTTTCGTCGATATCGATCGTGCTACTTACAATATCGATGTTTCGCAAGTAGCTGACGTCATCACGTCGCGCACCCGCGCGATCATTCCGGTCCATATCTACGGACAATGCGCGGAAATGGATCCGTTGCTGGCGTTGGGCGAGCGTCATGGCATACCGATCATCGAAGACGCCGCGCAGGCGATTGGCGCGACCGAGCACGGCCGCCGTGCGGGTTCGATGGGTGCGGTTGGTTGTTTCAGTTTTTATCCGACGAAGAATCTCGGCGGCGCAGGCGACGGCGGCATTGTCTCTACGAACGATGAGCAGTTGGACCAACGGTTAAGAAGACTGCGCGCGCACGGCGGGATTACCGAATACATGCACACGGAAGTGGGCATCAACAGCCGTCTCGACGAGTTACAGGCGGCGGTGCTGAACGTCAAGCTGCCGCACCTGGACGCGTGGTCCGACGCACGCGCAGAACGCGCGGCAGTTTATTCGCAGTTGATAAGCGAAGCGGATCTCGGTTTTGAAGTAACGGCGCCTTTTGTGCGTCCCGATTGCCGCCACATTTTTCACCAGTACGTGATTCGCGTTCCTCGCTATCGCGATGCGCTGATGGAGCATCTGAAAGAACGCAGCGTTGGCACGAAAGTTTATTACCCGATACCGCTTCACTTGCAGGATTGTTTCGCTTATCTCGGCTACAAACAGGGAGCATTTCCGGAAGCGGAGCGTGCGGCCAACGAAACGTTTGCGTTGCCCGCGTATCCAGAGCTTAGTGAGGCGCAACAGGTTTACGTCGTCGAGTCGATCCAAAGCTTCAAGCCTTAGAAAATCAACCACAGAGACACAGAGAAGAGACAGTTGAGAAAACACCCCCTGGCGTAGAGCAATGGCACTGAAACTCAGCATCATCACTCCTTCATTCAACCAGGGCAGGTTTCTCGAAGAGACCATCCTGTCGGTGTTGAAGCAGGGGTACGAGCCGCTGGAGTACATCATCGTCGACGGCGGCAGCACCGATGAAAGCGTCGACGTGATTCGCCGTTACGAAGATCGTCTTGCTTACTGGGTGAGCGAAAAAGATCGCGGCCAG
>DATNJO010000983.1:0-2363 GCA_035603895.1 Pyrinomonadaceae bacterium | reverse complement strand
CGTGTAGAACCGGGTCGTATCGGTATTTTGAGAATTAACAGCTTCGGCGACGGCGACGCGGCCGAGGTACGCAAACGCGTGCAGGATCTCGACAAGCAAGGCGTGCAGAAGCTCGTACTCGATATGCGCGACACCGCCGGTGGTTCCTTAACTGAAGCCGCCGCAGTAGCAAACCTCTTCATTAAAGACGGCGTGATCGCGGAAACGATTGGTCGTGAAGGGAAGCCACTGAAGACCTTTACCGCCGAGTCGAAGGACGCGATTTTCCACGGACCGGTCGTGGCGCTAATCAATACCGGGACGGCGGGAGCAGCGGAAGTTGTCGCCTCGGCACTGCTTGAACGCAACCGCGGACAGGTCGTTGGCGAGAAGAGCTTTGGCGCCGGAACGGAACAGCAACTCTTCCAGTTGCGCGGCGGCGACGGTCTCCTGCTGACCACAGTGAAGTGGGCGACTGCCAGCGGCAAAACTTTCCTCGGTGAGGATCGTGCGCACTCCGGAGTGGCGCCGTCCGTTGAAGTAAAAAGCCAGGAAGTCGCAGATGCTGTCGATCCGGATGAACTGACGGGCAATGACGACGACGAGGTTCAGAAACCCGACCCGGGAACTGAAAAAGACAAAGCTACACCGGCACCGAAACCTGCGGCCGAGGACATCCAGCTCAAGAAAGCGCTCGAGCTATTGAAAGATAAGCCGGCACCAAAGGTCGGCTAAAAGAAGCCACAAGAAGCACAAGAGGCACAAGGAGACTCTTCTTCCTTGTGCCTCTTGTGCTTCTTGTGGCTAATACCCTGTGCTTTTTCGTGGCCCATATCGAATACACCAATTCGATATCGGGTACAGTTCGTCGAATAACAAAACTACAGAACCATTGGGCTTCGCTTGTGAATTTCTTGCGAAGCCCTTTTTGTGCCTGCTAACTGCTACGATTCCGCTCGATCCCGGCCAGAACTCACATAACCCGACAAATATTGGAATGGCTCTTGCGACATTGCCGCTGTATGCTTGTAGCACTTGGATATTTTCAAGGAGAAACCAGAGCGATGATTATGACAAACAAACTTCTTCCAGTTGCCCTGATCGCAGCCCTCATCGGTGGGTCTGTCGGCGCGTTGGTAATGCACCGCAGCGCACCGGCATCCGCGGAAACGGCAACAGCGGCGGAAACAACTGCCGCTCCGGCTGCTGACCAGCAGGCGAATAACGAATTGACGCCGGCGCAGTTCAACACTACCGGCGAACAGACAGCGTACAAGACCGGTTTTGCGGATGGTTTCGCAGCGGCGTCAGAGACCGCAGCCAACACGGCCGCACCGCGACGCTCAACTAGCCGCGTCGTGTATCGTAACTCGGGATCGAGAGCTTCTTCTTCGCGCGTCTATTACGACTATCAGCCGAAGAAACGAAGTTTTTGGGATAAGCACCGCGACAAACTGACGGTGGCGATGGGCGCGGGCGCCGGCGCTGCTATCGGTGGATTGATCGGTGGTAAGAAGGGCGCGGCGATTGGTGCCTTGGGCGGCGGTGGCGGCTCTGCGTTGTGGACGTACAAGCTGCGCAAGCGCAACCGGAACTACTAATCGTTTAGCAGGAGTCCGGATTCGTGAGCAAAGCTAAACTTGCTATCGCTCTTATCACTCTGAGTGTTGCAACAGTTGCCTGGGCGGTTCCTAAAGCAGGAATCGCCCATCAACATTTGCAGCCTCAGTCTCAATCCGTCTCGTCCGTGTTGTCAGTAAGACTTCGCGACGGACGCGATGGATTAGTGGCTAACGCGTGGCTTAATGGCAAGGGACCATTTACGTTTGCCGTTGATACGGGCGCAGGTGTTTCACTAATCAACCGGAGCGTCGCCGATCGCGCAGGTCTGCAAGTTACCAAATCACGGCGAACACTCGTCGGCGGTCTCAGCACTTCGCCTATCGCTTCCAACCAGGAAGCAAGACTTTCGGGGTTATCACTCGGCACGCCGAGTAATCGAATCACCACGAATGCTGTGGCGGCTGTTGTTGCCAATCTTCCGGGTTCGATCGACGGCATACTCGATCCGACCGATATTTTCAGTCCGCTCGGGTATTCCGTTGATTTACCAAACCGCGAGTTGCGTGTGTTCGATCCGGCTTCGGAAGGAGTGCGCTTGAATCGAGTGCCGCGTGGCGGCGCGGTCGTGCGCTGGGTGCGCGAAGCAGGGAACGATCGGCCGTTTGTTCGACTCAGTGACGGGCGTCTAGCGCTGATCGACACGGGATCGGGATTTGGTTTGGCTTTGACTGACGGGCGTGTGGTTGGCGGTCGTAGCCATGCTGACGTTGAGAACCGCCACGATTTGGGCGGCGGTCGAGTTCAGTCGCAGGAGATCGAGC
>DATNJO010000982.1:0-2776 GCA_035603895.1 Pyrinomonadaceae bacterium | reverse complement strand
TCGCACATCTCGAATGTTTATTGAGCCCCACTTTGGACGGATCCATGTTTTGATGGTTGCTGGGGTGACTTGTCTTGTAGATTCGGCGTACGGCTCATTTTCGTTGTAGAGAACGGTCTGCAGAAAATGGTCAATCACATCGCTTAAGCAAACGGGTCGGAACCGAAGGCGATAGCATTCTTCGTTGATTCGTAGTCTGAGACCATTCACGGCATCATGTGCTGCCTCTTTTGCAGGGTACTGGGTGACTGTGCCGATTACTTTAGTGTGGCGAATACGCCTTCCGTCAGCGGCTTCCTCCCGCCATAGATATTCCCACACGTCGGGACCTGTCTTTCGCCTGACGCGTCGGATACATCCAGCTTGGTATTGTTTGCGCATGAGCGGGCTGTGGTTGACGCGAATTTCGCTTGAAACCAACGTGATTGCGGTTTCCGGTTCGCGAATGCGTATAGCGAAAGGCGTGTGAGGTTGGAAGAGGTGGGTTTCAAAATGTCATGCTCATGTGACATTTCGAATATTAGACATCACTACTGGCTACTACTTTGGAGGGACGGAGATGCCCTATTTTCCTCTGATATTAACTTGCACTAACTGTCGCAAAAGTAGTGCTGTTCAATACGGGATAGAGATTTCCGACTTTACTCAAGAGACCTGGATAGAATGGGGTTGCGTTCGTTGCGACACAAATCATCGGTGGCTAATTCCGCAGGGAAGAACAGTCGAAGACACTGCGCGGGAAAGTTTAAAGCATTCGATAGCTCATAAGAAGATGCGTAATCGAAAAGATGTTTACATTCGAATACGTGACGTCCCAGAAGACGAGAGGGACAAAATTCTCTTCGGCGAACTAATTTGGTGGTGGCGTAACGAGGCCGGTCTTGGGCAGGCAGATGCTGCAGCCGCAGCAGGCATCACCAGTCGAGAATGGATGCGAGTGGAGGCCGGCGAAAGTTTGCCGCGAGAGAACAACCTTGAAAGAATTGTGCATGCAGCTCGTGGAAGCATGGACCAAGCATTCCTGATCATAGGATCGGCAAGGAATTGGAAGCAAGAGTTCATAAAGCGTGTGCAAAGCTTCCAGGCACGCATAGCGGAGCAAGAACATTTTAACGTTGATGCACGGGGATTGAAATCTGATCCGGACGTCGAATTTGCTCTCCGGGCATTTAGGAGGGTGTTGCCGGTTGAACCTGATGACAACAGATTTCTGTTCCTCGCTCATGCTATCCATCAGGCATATTGGACCAGACTGCTTGGCGGCACAATTACCGTCGATGACAAGAGAGCCGAGATTATTCCGGTTGTCATGAAGCTCGCAGATATCTTTGAGAGATGTGAAAGTAAGAAAACCAAACAGCTCGTGGTCTATGAGCTTACCCGCGTCGCAGGGCTTCTTATGAGAAAACAAGAGCTCGCGGACTTTGTGCAGCTTTTCCTCCAGTGGAGTTTTAACTCGAGTGCTGGAGAGGAGGAGACCGAACGAAGAATAGGGGCCGGGTGGAAAGAACTCACACCGCCGGAGAAAGTGGTTCTGGCACTCTTTGACTTGATCGATTCCAAGTACCAACCGCGACTCATCAAAGCGTGCCAGAAACTCAGCTCAACTGAACGGCGACCTGACTGGTGGTTCATACCGGAAAGCTAATGGGTTGAAATTGTCCTAGTACTGTTTCTACTTGAATTCGTCCTATTAGCTCTGACGATTCACGGGGCCGATGCTGGGACTCGTCGTGCGCGTAATCATTCGCACAATTCGTTGTTGTGCCCTCCGTTTAATATTGGTGATTGCTTGAGAATAGATCTCGACCGTAATACGCGCGGTTCCGTGACGCATCAGTTCCTGGACCACTTTGATGTCTTCGCCGTTTGCTATGAGCAACGTTGAGAAAGTGTGCCGAAACGTGTGCCAGCTGATGCGCTTCTTAATACCGGCTCGTACCGCAGCCGGTCGAATTATCTTCGCCAAAACGAAGTTGGGTGAAAAGGGAAATCGTCCTTTTTGACGGGGACTCGCAAACACCCAATCATCCGGCAAGTTATACTGATTTTTCTCTCGCCAACGCTTTAACTCATTGATGACGTTAAGAGCAACAGGGAGCGGTTTCTGGGAGTTCTGGGTTTTGCATTTGCCGATCGTCTGCGCATAGATGGAGCGTCTGATCTCGACGGTCAATTTCTCGAAGTCGATGTCTTTCCATTGCAGGCCAAATAGTTCGCTGCGTCGCAAACCGGTGGTGGCAGCGACCCAGATCATTAAGTTGAAAGGCGGGTCTAGTTGCGAGATCAAGCTTCGGATTTCGTCCGGACTCAGGATTTCCGGATCCTTTTGACGAGCAGCGCTTTGACGTACATGCGTGATGGGATTCTTACCTTGTTCGAGCCATTCATATCTGATTGCGTGATTGAACAGGACACTCATCAGATTACGTATCTTAGCCTTACTCGAGTTGGACAGCGGCTTTCCATCCTTGCGGCGTAGTTGTCTTAGCCAGCTTTCTACAGCGACTGTGCGGACATCGCGGATGTCGACCATTCCCCAATGCGGCTTTATCCAAATCCTCAGAAAATCCCTGCAGATCATCTTTGTCGCTTCGGAGTACCACTCTGATCGCTCTCCAAGCTCTGTCTTCGTGTAGTGGTCAGCAATGTCGCCAACACGAACAGACTTATGGAACCGCCGATTACAGGCGTCGTTTACACTCACTCTGAGCCCATTGATTGCAGCGGACGCCGATTCTTCGGTGGGGTATTGTTCAATACTTCCAATCACAGT
>DATNJO010000981.1:0-2451 GCA_035603895.1 Pyrinomonadaceae bacterium | reverse complement strand
CCGAATAACACATCGGCAATCGCAGTTCCGCCTTCACCACCCGGATACCACGCCGCCAACATCGCAGGCACGTTATCGTTGGCCCAGTTGACCGCTAACGCGCTGCCGCTGAGCAACACCACAACCACCGGCTTGCCCGTCGCCATCACGGCCTTCAACAATGCCTCCTGAGACTTTGGTAAAGAGATGTCTGTTCGATCGCCGCCACGGAAGCCTTCTAGTGGTACGTTCATCTCTTCGCCTTCGAGCCGCGCGGAAATCCCCAAAACAAGCACACTCACGTCTGACTCACGTGCCGCCTTTACGGCTTCTTCAATCATTCGATCCGCAAGCCGCGGATACGACCAAACGAGCTTAGCAATGTTCTCGCGAACGTTTTGGAAATACTCCATGCGCAGGTCATAGCTACGGCCGCCCTCGAGCGTAATCTCTTTAGTAACGGTCTTGTTCGGGTTAGTGTTGTTTGGATTACTATCCCACGCATCAACCAGAAGTTGTCCGTCAAGATAGAGCCGTGCGCCGTCGTCGGCCGTGAATCCGAGTTTATAGGTTCCTGATTCAGGTGGCGTCAGTTTGCCGGTCCAGCGAACGGAGAAATTGTTTCCGGTCAACTCCGGCGTCGGGTGGTAACGTCCCCAATCGAAATCAATGCGTGCGTCGATGCGAGTCTTCACTGCTGGACCACGCAATTCCTTGTTGCTGAAATACTCCGCCTTCAAACCCGGTTGACGTCCATCAAATGTTAAAGCAGACGCGGGAACGGAAACGATCGCTTCGCCACCGAGTGTCGATCCGGGTGCGTAGATGACTTTCGTATTTTGTGAGACTGCCTTTTGGATTCCAGCTAAAGGCGTAGTTAAAACTGAAGCGTGGCCATTGTAGTTACCCCACATCACTTCCGGCGAATCCGCATTTGGACCAATGACGGCAATGCTCTGCAGGTTCTTCTTCAGCGGCAACGTGCGATTGGCATTCTTCAAAAGCACGATCGACTCGCGCGCGGTTTTCAACGCCAGTTGGCGATGTTCGGGCGTGTCGTTCTCCGAAAACGGAATATTGGCGTAAGGGACTATCGACGGCGGATCGAATTGGCCCAGCCGAATCCGCGCGGTGAGCAGACGCTTCACTGCGGTATCGATCTCAGCCTCGGTGATCGATCCTTGTTTCACCGCTTCAATCAGCGTCTTGTATTCCTCACCGCAGGTCAGATCCGTGCCTGCCTTAACGCCGAGTACTGAAGCTTCCAGTTCAGTTTGAACAAATTTGTGAAACTTCCAGATGTCGTAGATCGCGCCGCAGTCAGAAACCACAAAACCATCGAATCCCCATTCGCCGCGCAAGATGTCCTTCATCAATCTCTTGTTGGCGCAACACGGTTCGCCATTCGTGCGGTTGTAAGCACACATCACCGAGAACGCTTTACCGTCGAGGATCGTAGCCCGAAACGCCGGCAGGTACGTCTCGCGCAGATCTCGTTCGTAGGCGACTGCCTCAAAGGCATGCCGCTCAGGTTCCGGACCACTGTGCACTGCGTAGTGTTTCGGCGTCGCGATGACCTTGAAGTAATAGGGGTCATTGCCTTGCAGTCCGCGAACAAACTGAACGCCAAGCTGACCGGTCAGGTAAGGATCTTCGCCGTACGTTTCCTGGCCGCGGCCCCAACGCGGATCGCGAAAGATGTTGATGTTTGGACTCCAGAATGTCAGGCCCTGGTAACGACCGAACTGGTTGTTGCGTGCGTATTCATGATGCTTCGCACGCGCCTCGGTCGAGATGACGTCGGCGACCTGATACATCAGTTTCGTGTCCCAGGTTGCGGCGAGGCCGATAGCCTGGGGAAACACAGTGGCCGTTCCGGATCGGGCAACACCATGCAAAGCCTCGTTCCAATAGTCGTGCGCCGGAACACCGAAGCGTTCGATCTTCGGAGTTGCATTCATCATCTGCGCAACTTTTTCTTCCAGCGTCAGGCGCGACACGAGATCCTCCGCGCGCACCTGAGGCGGAAGACTCGGGTTTTTCCAGGGCGGCGTGGTTTGAGTCTCAGCGCGGCGCACTGGAAGAATTATGCAGAGTAGTAAGACGACTAAGAAAAAGAACGTCTCCCGCAAAGGCGCAAAGACGCAAAGGAAAATACAAAGACTGTTTCGAGACCGGCAGGCTTTGCGCCTTTGCGCCTTTGCGGGAGAAATCATTTTCACAGTCCTAGCGCACCCCAAATAAGATATCTACCGTTAGCTGGTCCAAGCGTTCGTACGGCAAAGGCTTGCTCGCCAGCTCAGCGCGATCGAGTGAGAGGTCTTTCACCTTTTGTGCCTTCTCGCGGCTATAAGGACCGAGCGGTTCTTCTGGTGAACCGTTGCGTATTTCCGCTAATAGCCCCTGAATCTCGTCGTCCTCGTCGAATTGCTTGCCCTTCTCTTTCAGAATGAGGTAGTTCCTCATACAGCC
>DATNJO010000980.1:0-15446 GCA_035603895.1 Pyrinomonadaceae bacterium | reverse complement strand
CTCCAGCCACTCCGACCGGCACCGGCTGTAGCTGCGCATCGAGCACATAAAGCTGGACGTTGTGCTGTGGATGCCCAAGCGGCACGAACTCTTCTTCGCTGGCTCTTTCGCAATGCCAGTAGGCTACGTCAATGGCCGCTTCGGTTGGACCGTACATGTGATAGAGCTCGGTTTTTGCGAAAACAGTGAAGAAGCGCTCCTGCACATCCGGTGTGAGCGACTCGCCGCCGCAAAATACTACTCGTAAACTCCGGCACTGAGTGATATCCCTTTCCGCCAGCACAGCCCTCAGCATCGTGGGTACCAGATGCACCACCGTGATCCCCTGCTGCGCCATCGTTTCTACCAGGTAAGTGCTGTCCTTATGTCCGCCCGGACGCGCCAGCACCAACTGTGCTCCACACATGAACGGCAGAAAGAATTCCGAAATCGAAGCGTCAAAGGTGAACGATGTTTTCTGCAAGACTCGATCAGTTGCGGTAAGCGGCACTTCGTTCCGCTTCCACATCATGTGACTGTTTACAGCTCCATGAGTTACCTGCACTCCCTTCGGCTGCCCGGTCGAGCCCGAGGTGTAGATCACGTAAGCGAGGTTATCGGGTCCAACGTCCACTACCGGATTCTCTTCGCTCTCGCTGCTGATGACATCCCAATCCACATCGAGACACAACACCTGCGCTCGCTGCCCCGCAAAACCCGCCGCCAAACTTGCCTGTGTCAACAACAAGGGCGCTTGCGAGTCGCTTAAAGTAAAGGACAGCCGCTGCGGCGGGTCCGATGGATCCAGCGGCACGTAAACGCCGCCGGCTTTGAGGATGCCGAGCACGCCGACGACCATCTCGATCGAGCGTTCCAGACAAATCGCCACCAGCGTTTCAGTGCCCACGCCGAGACGGCGCAGATGATGGGCCAGTTGATTCGCCCGTTTGTTCAGTTCCCCATAAGTGAGTTGTTGTTCCTCATAGACCAACGCCACATGGCCGGGTGTCTGCACGGCCTGTTCCTCGAAAAACGTATGAAGACAATAATCAGTCGGGTACGTCGCGGCAGTGTCATTCCATTCAACAAGCAGTTGATGTTTTTCTTCGTCGTTAAGGAGCGGCAAATCGGACAGACGCGCTTCGGGATTGGCGACGATGCCTTCGAGCAGTTGCCTGAAGTGACGCGCAAGCTGCTGAATTCTGGCGCGCGTGAAGCGTTCCGTGCTGTATTGGAATGATCCGGTGAAGCTCGACGCATCCTCTCTCAACGATAGCAACAGATCGAATTTCGCCGTCGTCTCTTCCACCTCAAGAAGACTGACGCGAAGGTCCTTCAGATTTATGTCGGGCAGTGGCGTGTTCTGCATCACGAACATGACCTGAAAAATCTGCGACTGGCCCATGTTCCGTTCCGGCTGTAGCTCCTCTACGAACACCTCAAAGGGTATGTCGCTGTGCGCTTGCGCCTCGAGAGTGCTTTCACCAACACGCGCGAGTAAGTCTATAAAGCGTGGGTTTCCCGAGAGATCGGTGCGCATGACGAGCGTGTTCACAAAGAAGCCGATGAGATCTTGTGTTTCCGGTCGTGTGCGGCCTGCGACTGGAGTTCCAACGAGAATGTCTTCCAGGCCGGTGTATCGATGGAGTAGAACCTGAAACGCCGTGAGGAAAATCATGAAAGGTGTAGCCCGGCGTTCAAGGCCCAACTGGTTAAGCTCCTTGCTAAGCTCCACCGGCAGGCGCAGAAACTCAGTCGCGCCGCGAGAAGTGCGCGTCGCTTTCCGCGGCGCGTCGGCAGGAAGTTCCAGCACAGGAAGCTTGCCGCCGAGTCTGCGTTTCCAGTAGTCCAACTGTTTTTCCCGTACACTGCCAGTCAACCATTCTCGCTGCCACTGCGCGAAATCGAGGTATTGAATCTTTAACTCGGGAAGTGGCGATGGCCTACCTTCGGTAAACGCTTCGTAGAGAGTGGCCATCTCCCTGACCAGGACGCCCAATGACCAACCATCTGAGTTGATATGGTTCATGATTACAACCATCACCGACTCGGTGTCACTTAGATCCAGCAGTCTGACTCTTAGCGATTCGTTCTTTTCAAAATCGAAAGGATGTTCCGACGCCAGACGAATCTGCCGCCGCATTTCTTTCTCTCGTTCTTCGTGCGGCACAGCTCGGAGATTAATACGATCGATATGGAGTTGCTGGTGGGGCGTGACGACCTGCATCAACTCTTCATCGATCATCGTAAAGCTCGTCCTCAAGGATTCATGTCGCCTAACGATCTCATCAAAGGTTCGTTCCAGTGCCTCGAAGTCCAGACGGCCTTCGACACGCACCGCGGCCGTCATGTTGTAAGCCGTGCTCGCCGGATCCAGTTGGTGAAGAAACCAGAGCCGTTGTTGGGCAAAAGAAGCCGGTGCGACAAAGACGTCTTCGTGCACTGGAGCCGGCGAATTAGTCGCCTCATCCATGGAGAGGATTGAACTCATTGTTTCCATTGAACCTTGTATCTATGGTTGGGGTTGTATAGACGGGCGCTTCCCGTGGAGTGTTACCCTTGTCGTTACTGAGTTGTACTCGCCACTTGAAGCGAGAGCCGGCTGCGCCGGAGTGATTCTCTGGAAAGTGGCATTATTGGTGTCGGTGTAACCGATACTGAATCGTGCTTCTTCGCGTTTTCGATCGCTATCGCGAGCGTCGCGACCGTTGGTGCTTCAAAAAGCGTGCGCAACGGAAGTTCGAGCTGAAAGAGTTCGTAAATTCTTGCGGCTATCGTCGTCGCTAAAAGCGAATGGCCGCCTAACTCAAAGAAGTTATCGTTGACGCCAACTCGTTCCAAGCCAAGCACCTCGGCCCAGATCCCGGCCACCAACTCCTCCTCCTCTGTCGCCGGCGCTACATAGCCCGCTTCCAACTCCGGCCGCGATGTATCCGGCTCCGGCAACCGCCGCCGGTCTACCTTTCCATTCGCCGTCAGCGGCATCTCTTCCAACATCATGAACACCGACGGAACCATGTACTCTGGCAAGCGTTCCTTCAGATAACTTCGCAACTCATTTATCGTTACGCCAGCATCTTCCGCCACCACATACGCCACCAGCCGATTGTCACTGACTACTACCACGCTTTCCCGCACTGCTACGTGGACTCTCAGCATCGTTTCTATCTCGCCCAACTCGATGCGGAACCCACGCAGCTTCACCTGATTGTCCATGCGTCCCAGAAACTCGATTTCCCCGCTCGACAACCAGCGTGCTAAATCACCGGTTCGATAAAGTCTCTTGCCGCCAACTCCACTGAACGGGTGCGGCACAAACTTTTCCGCCGTCAGGTCCGGTCGCGACAAATAACCTCTCCCTAAGCCCTCACCGGCCAGATATAACTCACCTGCAACCCCCACTGGCGCCGGCTTCAGTTCGCGGTCGAGGATGTACGCCTGCGTGTTCGCGATCGGCCGCCCAATGGTCGGCGCGCTGTCTCGCGCCACTTCGGTCCACGTCGAATAAGTCGTGTCCTCTGACGGGCCGTAGAGGTTAAGTACTCTGTTGACTTCCGTCTGCTCGTAAATGTCCTGGACCAGCGAACGCGACAAGGCTTCGCCTGCAAGGTTAACTGTCAGCACTTCTTTCGGAACGGCACGCATTCTCAGTAGTTCAGCCATTGCCGACGGCACTGTATTGATCAACCTCACATGCGCGCGCCCTTCACTGGTCGCCAGGTGTAACGAGTTGTCAACGAGGATCACCTCTCCGCCCCAACTCAGTGGCGCAAAAAGCTCAAACACTGACAGGTCAAAGCAAACCGAGGTTGAGGCCAGCACTCCAGACAGCTCATCAGTCGAGAAAACTTCGCGCGACCAATGAAGAAATGTCAGTGCGCTACGGTGCGTGATGGCCACGGGCTTTGGCCGTCCGGTCGAGCCCGAGGTGTAAATCAAATACGCGAGATTATCAGCGTGCAGGCTGAGCGCTTCCGAAGTACAACTCGCAATCTCGGTACTCTCCTTGTCGAGGAACAACAGTGGCGTTGCAACATCCTGGACCAATGAGGCGAGTTCTGAAGTCGTAATCAAGAGCCTGGCACCGGAATCTTCGAGCATCAAATGCAGGCGCGGCGCAGGATAGGCCGGATCGAGTGATAAGTAGGCCGCGCCTGTTTTGAGAATCGAAAGAAGCGTGACGATCAACTCGGGTGTGCGATGACACAGAACGCCAACTATCTGTTCGACGCCTGCCCCTCTTTGACGAAGATAATGTGCGAGACGGTTGGAGCGTTCGTCGAGCTCGCGATAGGAAATGCGTTCTGTGTTCCACGAAAGGGCGATCGCGTCGGGAGTCTTCTTCGCCTGAGCATTGAAGAGCGACAGCATCGAACCTGAAACCGGATAGTCTCTGTATGTCTCGTTCCAATCGATCAGCAACGTTTTCACTTCAGCCCTGGTCAACAGTGGCAATGACGCGATGCGTTGCTCCGGATTGGCCGTAATTGACGTTAACAACTCTGTGAAATGTTGCGCCATCGATTCGATAGTCGCGGAGTCAAAGAGTTCAGCGTCATACTCGAATAAGGCACGCTGGTCATCGCCATTGCCGGCGATGGCCAGAGTCAACTCAAACTGCGTTACGCGTTCTTCGAGCGGAAAGGATTCGAGGGTTAACTCACTGAGTTTGATCTCTGCACCGCCAGTGCCGAGCGCGAACGGAGCAAGTTTCCGGCCCATCACCGTGGGCGCCTGCTGCATCACGAACATCGTCTGAAATAGCGGGGTGAGGCTTGGGTCGCGGTCTGGCTGAAGCCGCTGCGCGATGAGCGGAAAAGGATAGGCCTGGTTGGAAAAAGCGTCGAGCACTGTAGTGCGGACGCGTTTGAGCAGTTCGACAAAGCTCGGATTGCCTTCGAGATTCAAACGGAGCGGAAGCAGATTGACGAAGTAACCAACAACTCTTGTATACGCTGCACGGCTTCGCCCGGCGGTCGGAGATCCGATAACGATTTCACTCTGTCCGGTATAGCGCGAGAGCAACAGTGCGTAAGCAGCCAGGAGAGTCATATAAAGAGTCGTGCCCGAGCGACGACTCAACTCATTGAGTTGGCGCATCAATTCAGCATTGAAGCTGAACGCATGAGCTTTTCCTCGATTGCTACTTTTCGCAGCGCGCGGCCGATCGGTTAAAAGGTTGAGCGCCGGTAATTGACCCGCCAGCTTGTTACGCCAGAAATTCCATAGACGTTCGCCCTCTTCTCCTTCAAGCACCTGCGCCTGTTCTCGAACGTAGTCGGTGTACTGTGAGTCAAGCCGTGGAAGTGCGGCGCTCACTGTCTCACTCGTCGCGCCGTTTTTAAGGACTGCATAGAGTACGTCCAACTCAGCAAGTAGGATCGTGAGCGACCAGAGATCAATGACGATGTGATGAGCCACGACCTGCATAAAGAAGTCGTCAGTGGCGTGCTTCATCAGGTAAACACGAAACAGTGGGCCTTCTTCCAACTTGAATGGACGCCAGGCGTGCTCCGAAAGATGTTGTTTCAAACTAGCATCGTCCCAACCAGTCGCATCCTCCTCCACAAAGCTGACAGGCATGCGTTCGTGTACTTGCTGAACAACTGCCCCGTCGTGAAGCTGAAATGTAGTGCGCAACGCGGCGTAACGATCGACAAGTATTTGAAAGGCTGAGCGCAACGCGGGCACATCTATCTCATTGCGCAGTCGAACGGTCACGGGAACGTTGTAGGCTACATTCGCCGGCGCCAGGCGGTACAGGAACCACATGGCCTGTTGACCATGCGAGAGTGGATGCAGGATCGATGGACCAAACTCCGCTGCCAACGTTTGGGCCGCGCAACCGGACCCTTGATCCGATAACTGTCGCGCAGCTTCAAGTGCGACTTCGCTGATACTCGGACTGCGATAAAAATTCGTGAATGGGATCACAATACCGAGAGAGGTTTCGATGCTGTGCATCAACTCGATCGTCGCGAGAGAATCAATGCCGTAATAGGTAATCGGCTTTTGCGGATCGATCGCCGATGTTTCGACGCCGATCCTGGCGGCCAGTTGCGCTCGAAGCCAGTTTTCAATCTCTTCTACACTCCACTGAACGACACGCACCGGCGTTGCGCTACCTTCCAACGTAACCGGCTCGACCCATTCCGCTATTACTTCCAGCCGATTCGAGAGAAACATCTGGCGACAAGCACGACGTTGCACTTTGCCGCTCGATGTCTTCGGCACGCTTCCCGCTTTGACTATCACGATCGCGTACGGTTGCACCTCGTGGTCTTCAACGACTGCCTGGCGGATGGCATTGATTGCGGCCTCGTGGTCCAGGGAAGCCTTTCGCTCCGCTTCCTGTACCACGATCAGGCGTTCTTCACCGTCGATATCGGCAGAAAACACCGCGCCGCCGCCCGGCCTTAATTCCGTACGTGATTCCTGGACAGTTCTTTCGATGTCTTGCGGATAGAGGTTGCGGCCGCGAATGATAATCAGATCTTTGAGGCGACCGGTAACGAAGAGTTCGCCCTCATAAAAAAATCCAAGATCGCCCGTGCGGAGGAACGATACATCTTCATTCCCGGCGATGCGGGCGCCGAATGTTTCTTTTGTTTCCTCGGGTCGCTTCCAGTAACCGCTCGCGACGCTCTCGCCTGCGATCCAAATCTCTCCTACTTTCCCTGGCGTGTTTGGAACGCACGTTTCGGGATCGACGATGATGATCTGTTGGTCATCAGATGGGTTGCCACAGGCAACGAGCCGGTGTGTGTCCTCGTCGGTAACGTCAGCATCGACGATCTGATTCTGCTCCAGCGCTCTTGCCGCAAAGCTCTTCACAACTGGAAAATCGGATCTAAAATTGCCGGATACGAAGAGCGTCGCTTCGGCCAGGCCGTAGCATGGATAAAAGGCGCTCGCACGAAAGCCGCACGATTTGAAAGTCTTTGCGAACCGTTCAAGCGTCTCCGAGCGTACAGGCTCGGAGCCGTTGAAGGCTGTGGTCCAACTGCTCAGGTCGAGCGTCTCCCGCTCCTCGGCGGTTATTTTTCGTGTGCAGAGATCGTATGCAAAATTAGGTGCACCACTCGTCGTCGCGTGATAGCGCGAGATAGCCTGAAGCCAGCGCAGAGGACGTTGCAGAAAAGCGACGGGCGACATCAAAACACAGCGAGCGCCGGCAAAAACGGTCTGCAACACGTTTCCAATCAATCCCATGTCGTGATACAGCGGCAGCCAGCCGGCGACGACCGACTCTTCCGTTTGCCGGAACGCGCGCTGAATCAGAGCTTCATTGTGAAGTAGATTGCGGTGCGTCACCATGACGCCTTTTGGTATCGCCGTCGAACCCGAGGTGTATTGCAGGAATGCCAGCGACTCGGGATTTATATCCGCAGCTTTCCAATCCGCGGCCAGATCGTCACGCACGTCATCAGTAGTAAGCGGGCACACTCTTTCCAGGCCCGGGGTCTGTGCCAACAACGATTCCATGCGCGCCAGCGTAGAGGTGGTAGTCAAAATGGTGGTGGCTTCCGAATCTGCGACGATCGCTTGCAGGCGTTCGAGATTGCGGTTCATGCGCGGCGGGTACGCAGGCACTGCGACCACACCGGCATAGAGACAGCCCCAGAAAGCTGTGATGTATTCCAGCCCTGGAGGATAAAGCAGGAGCGCGCGCTGCCCGCGAGCGTGCTGCGTCTCAAGTCGCGCGGCAATGCTGCGAGCCTTTTGGTCCAACTCGCTATAGGTGAGCTTGACCTCTTCGTTCTCACCGTCAGTGAGAAAAGTGTAAGCGACGCGTTCAGGAACCTGCTGGGCGCGCGTGCGCAAGATTTCTACCAAACTTGTCATAAGACTATCTTGGCTTATAACTGCATTTTACCCGGGCGCTACCGCGCTCGGTTCTGGTTCAGATTCAGGACTGCAAAGCAGGGGAGACGCTTGCGGTCTCGACAAAGTGGAGGGGAAGCGTGGTGCGCTGATCGAGAACTATCTTCCCATAATCCAACTTAATCATTCGGTCGGCGACGTAATAGTATTTATCGTCGTGACTGATCACGATGATTGTCTTTCCGCGCGCCTTTAGGGCCGGCAACAGATCCAGATAAAAGATCTCTTTAAAGTAGGGGTCCTGGTCGGCGGCCCATTCGTCGAAAACGTAGAAGGGACGATCTTCAAGATAGGCAGTAAGCAGCGCGAGGCGCTTGCGTTGTCCCTGAGATAGGTCCGTCGTCGATAGCTTTCCGTCGATTACCTTCACCTTGTGATTCAACTGAAGCCGCCGCAGGTATTCCCGAGCTTTGTCATTGAGATCACTCGTCTCTAATCCGAGCAAGCTCTCAAACAAGTGAAAGTCGGAGAAAACAACTGAGAAGAGCTGGCGATATGAATCCCGAGTCTCGTCAGTTACGACCTCGTCATCCAGAAGGACTTCGCCCGACTCTGGCGGGTAAAGTCCGATCAGCAGCTTAACCAACGTAGTCTTACCGCTGCCGTTTCCTCCCACAATGAACACTAGCTCCCCTGGAGAAAACGTCAGGTCAAGTTCACCCAACACGAACGTGTCCTCTTCCGCTTCGCGGCGATACAAGTGGGTGACGCCGTTCAGTTCAAGTCGCTTCCAACCCGCCGGCGATAGTGTCTGGTCCAACGATTCAGTCGCCTTGGCTGCGAGCTGTAGACCAAGGCTTTCCAACTTCTGCAGCGCCACTCCTGCGCGCCCGACAACAGGCACAAAGTTCATCACGCCCTGAAAAGGACTCATCAAATAAAGCAGCGTTAGACTGTAGCCGCTAAGGATCAGTGTGTTAGTGGATTTCCACAGAGGAATTCCAAAAACGATGAGTCCTATAACCATGAAAACCAGTAGCTGCCCCCAGGTTGCCGCGACGTTGAAGATCATCATTGCCCGGAGGTTGGATTTCTGGAACGCGGCAGCCGTGGGCTCAAGCTCGCGACCGATGAAAGCGTCACGGCGTTGGCGATGAAGCTTGAGTTCCTTGACTCCCGAGATCAGCGAGCGCAGGTGATTGAAAAGCGAATCGTTTTGTTCGCGCGCAACTCGAACATGCTGCACCGCCTTGATTACAGGTAACTGGTAAGTCACGACTCCCACAATCACAAAACTCAGCAGCATAAGTAGCAAGCCAAACGACAACCAACCGAGATAGACGAGGCCCGCGACTATAACCGCGACGTTTATGAAAAGAATCGGCAGGGCAACCAACGCATTTGTAATGACCGGAACATCTTCAGCAAGTGCGGCAAGCAAGCGATGCGCGCCCAACTCTTCCAGGTAACGGAGCGGCGCACCCAGGATCCGCCGGCTCAACCGTAGCCGAAGATCCATTAACGCCTTTTGTCCCATTCTGGCGAGCAAGAGCTCAGAGATGAGTCGTGTCGCCGGGAGTATCAGGCACAGCGCGACAAAGCTCTTTAGCAAGAACGGCGATGGCGACTCCGGACTCTTCAACGCCGCGTTGATTACGGCTATGAAAGCGGCGTTGCAAATGCCGCTGACGATACCGATAAACAACGCGATGAGTACCACGCGCCGCGAGTAGTTAATAAGGAATAGAAAGAGTTTCATCGCTTTCAGAAGACGTAAGACTTCGCAACTAGTGTTGAGTCGCTAAAAGGCAATCTTGACGGTAGCAAGCCGCTGGGCCTTGGCGGGATCGGTTTTCCCGGCAACTCCGGCAACCCGTAGCTCTGGTCCACGACCCTGAACTTGAGAGGCTCCTGTGCTTTGACGTCCAGCGCCAACTCGATCCCCTGAACAGGTAATGCGTGATAACTCAGTCTCCACGAGTTCTTGCCGGCTGAAACCGAATCAATTTTCCTTCCGTTTACCGCAAACGCCTGAACCTCTGCTGGTGAGTCGACATAAATCGTGACAACCGGGGCCTGGCGCGGTGAGTTGACGCGAAGAACGACGGAACGCACGCCTGCGACAACTTTGTCACTCACAATCGCGAGTTGCGGGCCGTTTACCTGTAGAGCGTCTGCCTGTGCTGACCCGAATTGTGTATTCGCACGGGCTCCGAAGAATTCCGGAAGTCTTATTCTTTGAATCTTGAGTTTGCCATCGGCCTTGAAGAAGTTTGCAGTCCATTCGTCACGGACGGGATCGAGAGTGGCCCAAATCGAACTTTGCGTATCAGCATTCAACCCATAAAACAGTGTGTGGAGTTTAGGCTGTTGCGAGTCATAACTCGATCCGAATAGTCCAGCTCCTAAGAATCCTGTACTGATAACCACGAGCGCTGCTGGTAACAACCATCTCTGCGGCGTCGCCATCAGCTTGAGGTGCGGAATCAATAAGCCGAGCAATAGGACCAGAACTGCGATGAGAGGCACGATAAGTCTTAAAGTCAGCCCCAAGTAGGTTTGGTAAATGAGCGGGACCAACAGGACCAGTCCCGGCACGGCACATAGAAATAACAGTGCGAGAAAGCGTATTGACCTCACATCCGGTTCCTTCGCGAACAGCAGGTAAGCCAGCGGCGGGAGATTCAATAACAAAAGCCAGGTGGGAAGATAGCTTGCTCCTGGCAGCAACAAGGCCGCCAGCCAGAGAAGAATAAACCAGACAAATAAAGCACCCGCGGTTAGATTCTCGATCGTTGCTCGTTTGCGAAAGAAGATGTAAACCGCTGACGTAATCGCCACTGCCAGGGCCACAAAGCTGACGAAGAAAAGATTACTTTCATACGCCTCGCCTTGTGTCCTGACGCCGGCTATGTCGTTAAACCTCACTACGAGAAACCACAGCGCTCCTGCTACAAGTGGCGCAACAACCAGGGCCGCTATCAATGCGACAAATCCCCAAATCAATCCACGGAAAGTTAGTCGCCGTCTGCGCAGGCCGTAAATCACGAGTCCGGCAAATACGAATGTCGTAAAGATCGTCAACGGCAAGACCCATGCTCCCGAATATTGGATGAACGCCAGGCCCATGAGATCGAAATAGACTGCGTTGCCGGCTCTTGTCGCGCTGAGATCCACATTACCGAAGTGCCGAGTCAACGCCAGCGCACTTGCACCCTGATGTTGAAGGCTTCGCTGGTCTATCGCTGCGATGCTGTCGAGTGATGTGTGGTAGTGCGTAAGGCCATTGATGTAGGCAAAGTTCAATCCCGGCAGATTAGCCTTCTTGAATACAGTGAAGTCTGTGTCGTTCGGCAGAAGTCGATAGATTTCAGAGGCGAGTGAATGAGCAATCGGATACGGTGCGCTGGCGCCAAATTCCTTGATCAGCCATCCGTTATTCGGACTGGTTTCAAACATGATCGAGGACCCACGTATTCCCCGCGCTTCGAAGTTCATCACCAGTCCGACGTCTTTGGCCCAGGGATGCTCGCTGATAAAAGCATTTGCGCCAAGCAAGCCAGGCTCTTCACCATCCGTGAAGAGGAAGATTACGTCGTTCTTCAACGGCGTCGATTTTATTGCCCGAACAGTTTCTAGTAAGGCAGCAACTCCGGCACCGTCGTCACTAGCACCGGCGCCGTTAGGCACCGAGTCGTAATGCGCGGCCAGCATCACTGCTTTACTGTTTGCAACGCCTGGTAACCGCGCGATCACGTTCTGAACCGTCCCAGCGCGAAACTCGTCTCTCCAAACCGGATTCAATGCTGTTGCGGTTTGCACTTCAGGAACGAGTCCCTGCGCTCTCAGCTCATTAACGAGATAGTCGCGCACAGCGTCATGCTCAATGGAGCCCATCTGATGAGGACGCTGGGCAATGACGGCCAGATGATTCATCGCGCGAGCCGCGGAAAACTCACCTGGCAGTGAATCAGCACTCTTTACCGCGGGTGGGTTCTGACGATAGAGACTGATCGCTGACAGCAGAGTCAGGAACAGAACCGCTGTTATGGCCACAATGGAGTCGTGCCCTGGCCAGATCGCCAATGAACGTGACGCCGATTTGGTGATTGTTGTATCAACGGTACTCACGCTGAGACCTCCAAGAAGGAATGGGCCTTTTGTGCCCGGTTGTGGCCTGACTGATTACTTGATCGGGTCCATCATTCTCAGTCTTAGACTCAGCGGTCGCATGTCAGTCCAGACCTCTTTGATATAGGCCAGACACTCCGACTTGAGGCCAGTCTTGCCGGCATCGTTCCAACCCAGTGGGTTAGCACGCTCAGCGGGATAGATCGAATACTGTTGCTCGTGATTGACCACGACCTTGTAGATCGTCGAGTCGTCCTGATCGTTTATGTTCATTTTTCTCTACCTCGTGAAGATTTGTTGTTTGGGGTGTGAGCAAGCTCAAGGCAGAGCTACCGCACTGTCCGCCAAAAGTTCTTTTCTGTCTCTTGGGAAAATGAGGTGATTGACGCGGGACGGGACCGCTTCAGTTCACCAGGTCGTCGGTCTCCCGGACCTTCAACCTGATGCCTACCTGATGCTTATTGGTTACTGGGCCTAAGCAGCACGAGTCGCTAGTTGGACCAAGTCTTTTTCAACTACCAAGCTGGCTTGATAGTTAATCGCTGTCAGCAGAATCATTACCCGGCCTTTGTCTTTCATAGTTCGATCAAAGATGCCGTTAATGCCTTTCAATGAGCCGTCTTTTATCCGTACTTCATCACCGCGTCGAAACGGCTCGTCCAGACTGACAAATCCATCTTCAGCGACTCTCGACTGAATTAGCGCGACGATCTCGTCATCAACCGGAACGGGTACGTAGTCGATGTTCAAAACTCTTTGTACGCCTCTGCTATTCGAGACCTTGTGCAATAAAGCCTCGGCATCGAACCGGGCAAAAATGTAGCGTGGAAACAGGAATCGGGAAAAATAGGTCGCTTTGCCGCTGAATTCGTTTAATTGCTTCTTCTTGATGCGTGGACAAAAAGTTTCGAGCCCCCAGGCTGCGAGGTTTCTATCCGCGCGATCTTCTTCGTTGGCCTTAGTGTAAATCACATACCAACGCGCACCGTTCGTAAGAGTATTCATGAAGAACTACAATCCGAAATTAGTCGAAATTTTGTCCTGAATCGGGCATTTAGCCTGAATCGGGGCATTTAGTCGCAATCGGGGCATTTAGTCGCAGTCGCGGCTTGTTGATTTAACCAGACTGCAATAAACTCCGAACCAAGATGTTTTGCTAAGTGGGTTATATATCCTCCCTCCTTATATATGACCCACAGCTGTATATGGCCCGCAGCTGTTACCTAACATCTCGCCCAGAGGTGACGTAACCTAGCGGAAAGACGACAGTAGTGTCTTCAAGAAACGACTCATCTTTTTTTCAATAAAGTTCTCATCGAGTCAATCAATGAATTCTCAAGACGGTAACATCAAGGCAGTCAGGCATTTCTACGAGTTTGGAGGATTTCGTCTCGACCTCGAACAGAGACTCCTGTCGCACGAAGGAGAGACTGTAGCTCTCCCACCGAAGGTTTTCGAGACACTCGTTCTACTGATTGAGCACAAGGGGCGCGTTGTAAGAAAAGAAGACATGATGAAGACGCTTTGGCCAGATCGGTATGTTGAGGAGTCGAATCTAACGCAGAATATTTTCATGCTGAGAAAGATGCTCGGTGGGGATCCAGGCAAAGCTCAATACATCGAAACGATCCCTAAGCGAGGTTACCGTTTTATCGGAACGGTGAAAGAGACACAGGAGGAAGTTGACCAAACTGAAGAAGAAGCACTGCCAGTGCCCGTTGAAGAACCTGAGCCTGAAGCGCCACAGGAAAAATCTACTCGGCCTGAAGAGACACGAAATTCGATCGCGGTTTTGCCAATGGTTAATGAGACCGGAGATCCGGCTTTGGAATATCTCACGGATGGGATTACTGATAGCCTCATCAAACTCCTCTCAAAGCTTCCGCAAGTGCACGTCATAGCGCGTAGCCTGGTGTTCCGTTACAAAGGTAAAGAGGAGAACGCATTGAAGATTGGCCGCGAGTTGACAGCCGATACGGTGCTGGTGAGTCGAGCAGTAGCGTTCGGAAGTGTATTAATTATTAGAGCGGAACTGGTTGAGGTCTCGACCGGCTGGCAACTTTGGGGCGAGCAGTACAAAACGCAGCTTTCTGACATTCTCCAGTTGGAGGATGAAGTATCGAGAAATATTGCCGCAAAGCTGCACCTGAAAATGACAGAAGAAGAGAAGAAGCGACTCTGTAAACACGACACTGAAAATGCTGAAGCTTACCAGGCTTTTTTAATGGGCCGTAATTACCGGAACAAACGAACAGGCGAGGGCTACGCAAAAGCCATAGAGTGTTTTGAACACGCCATCAAACTCGATCCCGGTTACGCTCTGGCTTACTCCGCTTTGGCTGATTCATACGTATCATTTGATTTCTACGGCATTCTGCCTCCCTGGGAAACCAGTCCAAAAGCGAAGACTGCGGCAATTAATGCCCTCCTGATCGACGACACGCTTGCCGAAGCACACACGTCTCTGGCATGCGTCAAGATGATGTATGAAAGAGACTGGTCGAATGCCGAAAGAGAGTTTAAGCGTGCTATTGAGCTCGACCCGGATTTTGCGCACGCTCATAACTGGTATTCACATTTCTTGATGGCGTTGGGCCGCATCGAAGAATCGTTCATTGAGAGCGAGATCGCCCTCAAGCTGGATCCGCTCGACGATAGTATCAACCAGTACCTGGGATGGCACCATATTCACGCGCGGCAATTTGAGCGCGCGATCGCTCAACTCGAAAAGACACTCGAGGAGAATCCTAATTTCTTTCTTGCACGCGTTACGCTGGGAATGGCGTACGAGCAAAAGGGAGAAGTTGCAAAGGCAATTGAGGAATTTAAGAAAGCGTATGAGCTGGAGGGAAACGCTATCGTGCTCGGCTTTCTTGGACATGCATACGCGCGGGCTGGGAACAGGGAAGAGGCGCGAAAGATTCTTCAGGAGTTGGAAGAGTTAGCAAAGCGAATATATGTCCCGCCGTTTAGTATTGCATTGATCTACACCTCACTGGGCGAGTCGACCGAAGCCTTCGAATGGTTTGAGAAGGCCTATGCGGCTCAAAATGAATGGTTGAATTGGTTGAAGGTAGCTCCGGAAGTTGACAGCCTCCGGGCCGATCCGAGGTTCGCAGCTCTGATCGAACGCCTCAACTTGTGACGGCATTCAATCGACGGGAATATCCATCAACTTCTCGCGGTCTCGGCTTCCGGGACCAACTCGCGCGCGAGACGCCGCAGAAGTTCAGCTACTTCTTCCCGTTTCTTCGGCGACCATTCGGGCCATAACTCCGCGAGGCGTTCACGACGTGCTGCCACCAAGCGGTTGTAGATCTCACAGCCCGCTTCTGTCAGCCCGTACACATTTGCACCGGAGCCTGCTGCAATCAACGACCTGTCTAAAAGCTCCGCGGTCGCAGCATCCAAATTCTTTGCGTCACATTTTCCCCTTCGCCCCAGCTCGTTAACTTCAACTCCGCGCTCGCGCTCGATCTGGACTAGCAGCCACGCCGCCGTCGGACTCAAAT
>DATNJO010000979.1:0-4273 GCA_035603895.1 Pyrinomonadaceae bacterium | reverse complement strand
GGTTACTCGGCACTCTGCTTCACGACTGCGTTCACACTGGCGCGCACGTTAGTTTTGTCTTACCGTTTTCTCACGACGAAGCGGCGGCTTTCTGGCGCGATAAAGTATTTCCCTCGGTCGAAGCCGGCACGAGCCGCGTGCTCGTCGCACGTAACGACCGCGATCGCATCATCGGCACCGTGCAACTCGATCTGGCAATGCCGCCGAATCAACCGCACCGCGGCGAGATCAAAAAACTCTTGGTCCATCCTCTCGAGCGCCGCAGCGGCATCGCGCGCGCTCTGATGGTGTTCATTGAAGACGAGGCGCGCGCCGCTCAACGCACGTTGCTAACACTCGACACCGCCAGCCCGGCAGCCGAGCAACTCTACTCGTCGCTCGGCTACGTGCGCGTTGGCGTTATCCCGCGTTTCTCGATCCACCCTGAGACGCGGGAACTCGAAGGCACCACCGTGATGTACAAAGAGCTGACTTAATCGCCAAAACCCTCCGGCAACCGAGTCATCACTTCGCGCACTTCGATCGGCATCGTGTCTGGCGTTCCCGCAGGCGCTGGGGCCAGCGAAGCACGCGCGGCGATCTTGTACGCTTCCTCCGCGTTCTCGACCTCGACAATCCACCAACCGGCGAGGAATTCTTTCGACTCCGGGAACACGCCGTCGGTGATCGGCTCGCCATTTTTCCCCGCCTTTACAATCTTCGCCTGATCGGGAAACGCCAAACCCGCGGTGTCGACCAATACGCCCGACTCCTTCAACTCGTTGTTGAAATTGCGCATAAACGCGATGTTGGCCTGCAGGTCTTCCTTCGGCCACTTCGAATACCATTCAAAAGCTTCCTTCGTCGCACTCATCAGCAGCATGTATTTCATGTCTCTTGTCGCTCCTTTAATGACCGTTTTTTGGACAGGATTGACAAGGTTACAAGATGCTTTGAACCAGAGAGGTGTACCACCTCTTCCCTAAGCTTACCTTGTCAATTCTGGAATCCTGTCTTAATGTTTTGGCCCATTTTTGGGCTTTCACTGGTTAGTCGGAGCCGGGGGAAAGTTCTCGACATCGCCGAAGGAATCTTTTTCGTACATCGTGCATCATAGTGCGCGCCCAGCAGTTCCGGTAGTAGCATCAACCCAATCGCGCAGGTTATATTCAACAAAACTTATGTTTTTCCGCTTATCCCTCGTCCTCCTTTTAGTCGTAACCACCGCGTCGGCCCAGGGGTTCCGTCACCGGTCTCCCTCGGTTGATGTGGCCGTTTCGCCGGACCAGTCCCTGGTCGCTGTTGTCCGCAGTGGCATCGGCACCTCAAAGAACTACGGTCGTGTCGAGCTTTGGGACACTGAAACAGGCGAGTTGCAGCGCACCATCACTGGCTTTGACGGTCCTATCTGGTCGCTGACGTTTTCAAAGGATGGCCGATCGCTGATCACCGTCAGTAGCGAATTTCGCGAGTCGAGCATTCAGGCTTCAATCAAAGAGCGCAGGGAGAAAGTGTTCGCGGAGCTCAAGTGGTGGGACGTACAGTCGGGCGACTTTATCAGGAAGCTCCCGTTGGCCGAGGAGGGTATTACCAGTCTTGAAGCGGCATGGTCGCCGGGCGGAGATGTGTTTGCACTCGTCGAGCGATATACGAAAAGCCAGTTTACCTCAAGGCAGGTACCCACCTTCGGTAATCAGATGATAACCCCGCCGGTATTTGACGCCGTCGAGAGCGTGAATCTGAAACTGTTGGACGCGCAAACTGGAGAGCGAAAAGCCAAAGTGGAAGATGTCGATAAGACTTTCTACGGCCGTCTGATTTTGTTGTTTGGACGGGTGGATGAGCCGGTGTTCTCTCCCGATGGAGCAACGCTCGCGGCGATCTATGGCGAAAATGTAGTTCTTTGGAGCGTCGCGAATGGCAGAAAAGTGCGCACGTTGAAGAAGCTGAAGGGGTTTGCGTCGTCGATTGCATTTTCTCCGGACAGTCGCATGATTGCCATCTCCAGCATCAAGGGTCCCATGCCTGGCGGCGAGAGTGAGGTGTCGGTTTGGGACGTAGCCACAGGCAACAATCTGCATCGATTGAAAGGCAGGAACGATGCGATTGCGTGCATACAGTTTGTCGTCCGCGGTCAGGCGATACTGATGGGCAGTCTCGAGTACAAACGAAACATCGAGATGGGCACGGTGAAGTTGTGGGATCTGCGCGATAACCGTGTGAAGAGTGCCGATATTTACGAAGGCAAAACTGTATCGTCGTTCACACTGATCCACAATCAACAGCAGGTGGTATTGCAGTCTGGCGAGGCAGTGGAGGTAAGGGACGCGAGGACGTGGCGAGTCATACATTCGTTTGAGTCTTCCGAAGACGAGAAGTCTGAATCGATTCGTCGCAGTCGTTACATCCTGTCGGCGAATCGCGCCGTGGCAGTGGCGTTTTCGCGTGACGGTACGACGGTTTCAGCAGAAATTCCGGGTGAGGGAATCAGACGTTGGGATGCGCGAACCGGCGGCGTGCGGGCTCGAATTCCGCACGCGCAGAGTTCTGATAATGCGGTGTTGGCGCTCTCGTCTGATGGCGACTTCGTTGTGGAGACGACTGCTGAAGGCGTACGTTTGCGGGACTTTCTTAACGGAACCACGAAGCAGATTCCGCTGGACACGGATGATCCAATTTCAGCAATGACACTCGCGCCGGACAATCGCACTTTGATAACCGCGGACGAGTCTGGGCTGGTCCATGTTTGGGATACAGAGACGGGACAAAGCAAAAAGACAATCCAGGTTGGTCAGCAGATCACCGCAGTGGCGATTGATAACTCAGGTCAACTGCTCGCCACTGCTCGTGCGGATCGTTCGATCGTGTTGTGGGATCTGAAAACGGGCGCGGTGCGAAGTGAGTTCAGAAAACACGAGAACGTCGTCAACGCGCTTGCGTTCTCGCCAGACGGAACTATTCTCGCCAGCGGCGGTGACGACCGCACGGCAATTCTTTGGGAACTTGCTTCAGGCAAAGCAAAGCGCACTCTCAAAGGTCACGACATGACCGTAACCTCACTGGCATTTTCACCCGACAGTCTGACACTCGCGAGCGGCAGTGGTAATACCTCGGTGGTCCTTTGGAACGTTACCAACGGCAAGCTGGATCGAATCCTGCGCTGAGCAACCACAAAGAAGCACAGGAAATTTGCTAACGCATTTCGTGCTTTTTTGTGGTTAATAATCCTTTCCTCCGCGCGTTTACTCAGCGATGCAGGAAAACGAATACCTGATCGAAACGCGCGGGCTGAGCCGCCGTTTCGGAGCACAGCTCGCGGTTGACGATCTTAATCTGTTGGTCCCTGCGGCCGGCGTTTATGGTTTTCTCGGGCCGAACGGAGCGGGCAAGACGACCGCGATCCGCATGTTGCTCGGACTGATTCGGCCGGATGCGGGTGAAGTGCGCTTGTTTGGGCAGCTACTGCGCTCGAATCATCCTTTGTTGATGAGTCGTGTGGGTGCATTGGTTGAAGCGCCATCACTTTACCCGCATCTGACCGGCCGCGAGAACCTCGAAGTCACTCGGCGTCTACTCGGCTCGCCACGCAAACTGATCGATCTCGCTCTCGATACCGTTCGCATGACTCGTGATGCTCACCGCCGTGTGCGTGAGTATTCACTGGGCATGCGTCAGCGGCTCGGATTAGCCGTTGCACTACTCAACCAACCCGAACTGCTTATTCTGGATGAACCCACAAACGGCTTGGACCCGGCTGGTATTCACGAGATGCGCGATCTGATCCGCCGCTTGCCGGATGAGTTTGGCGTGACCGTTTTTCTCTCGAGCCATCTGCTGAGTGAAGTAGAACAAATTGCCGGACACATCGGGATCATTCACGAAAGCAAACTGTTGTTTCAGGGTCCGCTCACTGACTTGCAGAAAAAACAAGAAACGGAATTGACGGTGGGTGTGACGAGTCAGGATGAAGCGATCGATTGTTTGGTCAATGCGGGTTGGAGCGTGCAACGGCGAGACGGACTGCTAACTGTTTCCGCGGCGGTTCCTGAAGGTGCGGTTAAGGTCAACAGATTGTTGGTGGACCATCGCTTGGACGTGTTTCATCTGGCGCTCTCGCAACGTTCGCTCGAAGACATTTTTCTAACGTTGACCAGCGGCCAAAGTGTGGGGAGGGCGAATTGATGTCGTTGATTCGCGCGCTACATGCGGAGTTGTTGAAACTGAAGCGCACACTCGCGTTTCGCGTCATCTTTGTCTTGCCGTTCTTTGTGGCGATACTACAATTCTTCGTCAT
>DATNJO010000978.1:0-13922 GCA_035603895.1 Pyrinomonadaceae bacterium | reverse complement strand
TTGCGGCGAAGACGCCACTGCCGTTGGTCGGCGACAGCAAGGAACAGAATTTTTGGACCACCTATAATGGCTTGCAGGTGATCGCCTCTGGTGAGTTGGTAATCAAGGGCTTCTACTTCGTGGATAGTGTGACAGTCAATGGCTGGTTGCTGTTGGTTAACCCCGACACGTTGGAGATCGATGTTCAGCAATCGGAGGCACTCTCGTCGGCAAGGCTGACAATCCAGCAAGCGCCGGACGGATCGGCCACGCTGTACCAGGTCAACGCGACGCAATCGCTGCGTTTCGAGATTACCGATACCGAGTTTGTGCTGGAGAACGACTGGACGCGCGACTATCGCACCGCAGACGACGGTACGACGCAAGCCAGTTCGCCGTTGCTGTTCGGCAACGTGGGCCAGGTCGTATTTGCCAACAACACTGCGCCGGGTGTCACTACGCCGATCAGTCTGTTTGATCAACCAGTCAATGTCGACGATCTACCAGCGACGCTCGAAGGCATCAATGCTTTCGACAGCGACCTTCCGGGCTACAACTTTTTCATGGTCGCAGGCGATCCGTTCGAGACACAGATACTCTTCTACTACGATCCGATCAATAACCTGATTGGCGCGCATACCGTTTTGTCTGATGGCACGCTGCAAAGTTTGTGGGAAATTAACGATGTCTACAAAGTCAGCGCGTCTCCGGCGATCTGTCCTGATCGCGATCTGCTCTACATCGACAACTACCAGGACGGCACCGATCATTTCGTTGTCTTGAGGCTCTCGACTGGGGAGGAACTGGCGAGTGTTCCGCTAGACGCGAACCTGCCCACCATCGGAACCATCTTCCTCGGGATGAATGAGGACGTCTACATCCTGAGCAGCCAGGCAGGCAGCGACAGTGGATTGATCAGCCGCATATTCCTGCAGAGCTAACAGGTGGACCTTGCAACGCCGAAGGCGTTCGCCAGTTTCAGCCCAGGGTTGCTTCAACCCTGGGACAGCATCACCCCAGAACTCCTAACGCTGAAAGCGTTGGCCAGTTAGTCGCACGTTTGCCAACGCTTTCAGCGTTGCATTTTTTCTTCGAATGGATCCCCAGGGTTGAAGCAACCCCGGGCTGCAATTAGCGAACGCCTTCGGCGTTACCAACTTCAAAACAGGAGACAGCATCACCCAGAAAACAGGAGGCAGTCAGTGTCATCAAATCAACTCTCAGGCATAGACGTTTCTAAATGGCAGGCAACTGTGAATTGGACCAGCGTGCAACAGGCCGGTGTCGCGTTCGCTTTCGCCCGCGCGACCTACGGCACTTCGGAAGTGGATTCATACTTTAGTGATAACTGGCAGGCAATGAAGGATGCAGGAGTTATTCGTGGCGCGTATCACTTCTTCCTCGTAGCGGACGATCCGACGCAACAAGCAGAGTTCTTCATAAAAACAGTCGGTAGTTTAGGTCCTGACGATCTACCGCCGGTCGTCGACGTGGAGAGCGCCAGCGGCGCGAGCAGTAATCTTGCCGCCGACGTTCAGACGTTTCTTAACGTTGTAGAGCAAGGCTTGGGACGCACGCCAATCATCTACACTGCGCCTTCTTACTGGAATGAGAATATAACGGGCGGATTTGGCAATTATCCGTTGTGGGTCGCGGAGTACGGAGTCTCGACTCCGAAACCGGTGAACGGTTGGTCCAACTGGACGTTCTGGCAGTATTCCTCAACCGGGAACGTCGCCGGTGTGAACGGCGCTGTAGATTTGGACTATTTCAGTGGCACCTCCGAAGAGTTAACGGCGTTCGTAAACTCATCCGTCATCACTACCGCATAGTCGATTAACAATTACCCTTCTCAGTGCTCTCTGGGCCTCTGTGGTTGTTCCTCAAGCATTCATTAACCACAGAGGCACAAGAGAAACCCTTCCTCGCACCCTCCAACCCCCTCCAAAATCTAGACTCCAGTCCAAAGCTTGGACGATTCGAGCCGCAGTCCCACCGGCGAACCTCAATAACACTGCAAAATACGGCGATATAAACGTTGATCGCAAGCGGAACAAGTTTTGCAATTACAAAAACTCTTTTTCCTTTTTGGATTATAGACTGTGAAATTAAGAGGCGCTCATCGGCTGTGGGTGGTTTGCTGCGCGCTCTCGCTTGCCTGCTTGCCTGCAGTCTTCTTAATGAACTTTGTGAGCGCTCACACTACAGCGAATCAGGAAAAGGATCAACGTACTCCCGAGCAACAAAAGATCGACTCCCAACTTCTCTACGCCATTTATCAAATGCGCGGAGAGGCTGAAGCCAAAGGAGTTCCAACAGAACCAATTCCTCTTGAAAAGGATGACAAAGGACGAGTCCTTGTCGACATCCGGGCGCCAGTCACCAAGAAAGTCCTGGCGCGTATCGAAAAGCTTGGTGGTAACGTTGTCAGCAGTTCAGACCGAGATCATTCGATCATTGCTTATCTTCCACTGGGAAAGGTAGAACCACTTGCCCGTTCCAGGGAAGTTAAGTTCATCGCGCCTAAGGCCCAGTCAATGACGCACTGAGCCTGAACTTTTCATCACTCCGGCAAGAATTGCCCCTCTTGTCACGGCTACAACAACTCTAACCCTGGAAACCTTCATTTCTGTTTCCGGGCGGTCGTCGATCCTGATAGACCACAATTTCGACCAATCAAGTAGATCTTAAAGGAGCCTCTCAGATGAATACGAACCGCACCCGCCGTGCTTCGAGATCTAAGGACCAGCCGAGGCGACGAGGTAATACTCGCGCTCTAATCCTTTTTCTTCTAATCGGAGCGCTCACGCTTGTAGCAGTAGCGAGCGGAACGCTCTTCCAACATGCGACAGCGTCTCAGGGCCTTCCAGATATAAGCCCTGAAGCGCTGGCTCAAATCGATGCCTTGATTCGTGAGAAAGAATCACGCACCGACGTACAGAAAAAGATTGATTCACAACTGATTTACCAATCGAAGATCGATCGCGGACAAGCCGTCGCTGACAGCGTGTCGACTCTTCAGACCGACGTAGTCGTCGACAATCAAGGAAAGACGACTGTGGACATCACAGCCGAAGTGACGAATGCGCTCGTGTCAACGCTTCAGGCCAATGGCGCAGAAATCATTTCGGCCAGGGGCAATAGCGTCCGTGCGCTGGTTCCATTGGACCGACTGGAAACAATCGCCGCTCTCGAAGAGGTGAAGTTCGTGCAGCCAAAGCAGGAGGCGATGACCGCGAACGAGGGCGTGCCGATGGTGGATGACAAGCACGGCGCTCCTTTGACCTACAACGTCTCCCCAGGTTTTGAACAGCGAGCTGCCAGAGTCCAGTCATTCCTTTCGAGCGCGCTCCAGGGCGGCTCGCAAACGAACGTGAGTGGAACTACCGCGCCAACCGGCGTTGGCAGCCGAAGTTCGGAAGGCGACGTCACGCATCGCGCAAACATTGCGCGAGGTACGTTCCACGTCGACGGAACAGGCATCAAGATCGGCGTCCTCTCGAATGGTGTTACTAGTTTGGCCCAAAGCCAGGCGTTGGGTGATCTTGGTCCCGTTACGATCCTGCCTGGGCAGGCAGGAACCGGCGACGAAGGCACCGCGATGCTCGAGATCGTTCACGATCTCGCGCCTGGCGCGCAACTCTTCTACGCAACTGCGCTCGGCAGTATCACGCAATTTGCGCAGAATATTCGCGACCTTCGTGCCGCTGGTTGCGACATCATCGTTGACGACGTTTTCTATTTCGTTGAGTCACCTTTTCAGGATGGGCAACTCGCTCCGACAAACACCAACGGCGGCGCAGTTACCCAGGCGGTTAACGACGTCACCGCAGCCGGCGCGATGTACTTTTCATCCGCAGGCAATTCCGGAAACCTGACACAGGGAACTTCGGGAGTTTGGGAAGGTGATTTCGTTGACGGCGGTCCGGCCGCGGCGCCGCTGCCTTCGCCGACTCCGGCGTTGAGACTGCACAATTTCGGTAGCCAGAACTTTAACGTGCTGACCGTTGCCAATACGGCCGCTCCGATAAGTCTTTACTGGTCCGATCCGCTCGGTGCGTCTTCCAACGACTATGACCTGTTTCGTTTGAACTCCACCGGAACCGCGGTTCAGGCAAGTTCGACGAATATTCAAAGCGGAACTCAGGACCCTTATGAACAAGTAACTCAAGCCGCCGGCTCCCGAATCGTGATTGTTAAGAAGCCAACTGCGGCAAACAGGTTCCTGCATCTCAACTCCAATCGCGGTCAATTTTCAATCCGAACCGCTGGGCAGACTCACGGTCACTCGCAGGCGGCTGATGCCTTCAGTACTGCTGCTACACCCGCAGTCGGTCCATTCCCGAATCCACACAGCGCTGCGAACATCACGGAGAATTTCACGTCTGATGGACCACGCCGCATCTTCTTCCAGCCGAACGGAACGGAATACACACCCGGCAACGTCTCGGCGACGGGCGGTATCGTTCGACAGAAACCGGACATCACAGCTGCTGATGGTGTTCAAGTAACAGGAGTCGGTGGTTTCCCGAGCCCGTTCTTTGGCACATCCGCGGCAGCGCCACACGCAGCGGCTATCGCTGGGTTGATTAAGTCGGCGAATCCTACGTTTACACCCGCGCAGATTCGCACGGCTTTAACCACCACGGCGATCGACATCATGTCGGCTGGTACCGACAACATTTCCGGTGCCGGTATTATCGACGCCTTCTCCGCTGTCCAATCGCTTGGCGTTGCGGGCACTGCTTTCTTGCAATCGACCAGCATCACAGCCCTTGAGAATCCCGGCAATGGCAACGGCGTGCTTGATGCGGGAGAAAATGCAACGATGTCGGTCGTGTTGCGCAATGACGGCGTAAACAGCGCGACTGCCATTTCAGCAACTTTGACCTCCTCCACGCCGGGAGTCACAATCACACAGGGTACTTCAGCCTATCCAGACTTAGCCGTAGGTGCTTCCGCTGCGAACACGACTGCGTTCGAGTTCTCGATCGGCGGCTTCGTTCAGTGTCCGACTACATTAGCGTTCTCACTGACGCTGAACTACACCGGTGGTCCATCTCAGGTCGTGAACTTCACGGTGCTTTCAGGACCACAGCCAACGGTTATCTCATCAACGCTTGATACCAACGCGCCGAGCTCAGGCCCCGGCTTTACCGGAACCACCGGCGCCCTGACGATCAGGCACTTCCGCGATGGTATTCCCAGTAGTTGTGGTGTGCAGAAAGCCTTCCCGGGCACGAGCACTCCTGGAAATCACCAGTACGACGCTTATCAGTTCCAGACCTGCGCCAACAGTGGACCAACCTGCGTTACGGTCACACTCAGCGCGGCGAATGGAGTTAACTTGTTTAGCGCTGCTTACCTAGGAGCGTTCAATCCGGCGAATCTCGCGCAGAACTACATTGCAGACGCTGGAGGAAGCAATACGACGGTAAGCTACTCGTTCAATTTACCCGCTGGTGCACAGACCTTCACCGTAGTGGTTGAGGACGTCCCGGTAGGACCGGCAAGTAATAGCCCCTACACGTTGCAGGTTTCCGGAGCGTGTGTTGGCGTTTGTCCGGTTGTTCCGGTGCTGGCCTCGAATGGTGCGACGCTTTCGCAAGAGAGTTGTCCGGCGTTCAACAGCGCAGTCGATCCGGGTGAACGCGTTTCCATGAACCTCAAGATCGTCAACAATGGAACCGCAGCCACTTCAAACCTCGTCGGCACTCTGCAATCAAGCCCGAACGTGATTGCGCCGAGTGGACCAACGAGCTTTGGCTCGATCCCCGGTGGCGGAGGTACGGCTGGTAAAGACTTCTCGTTCACCGCAGTTGGTAATTGCGGTGATCTAGTGACTCTAGCCTTGAAACTCCAGGACGGCGCAGTCGACTTCGGAACCATTTTCTATACATTCCGTCTCGGCGCCGCTACTCCGGGCACACCGTTGTCAGAGAATTTCGATGGCGTAACGGCCCCAGCTTTACCAGCAGGATGGGCGTCGACTGGTAGTGGTGCTGAACCTGCGTGGGTTACTTCAACCACGAATCCGTTCAGTGCGCCCAACGCGGCGTTTGCGCCTAATACTTCAACCGCAGGCGTCACCGAACTGGTTAGCCCGAGCATTCACATCAACGGCTCGCCGGCGCAGGTGAGCTTCAGGAACGCTTTCAACGTCGAAAACGGCTTTGACGGCGGTGTCCTCGAGATCAGCATCAATGGCGGACCGTACCAGGACATTCTTACTGCGGGTGGAAGCTTCGTTTCAGGAGGCTACACCGGAACGATGTCAGCGGGCACAGACAATCCGTTGACCGGAAGAAGTGGCTGGACAGGCTTGTCAGGCGGAACGACGGCAGCACCGGCTTACATTAACTCTGTGGTCAATCTGCCGGCTGCGGCGGTGGGCCAGAATATTCAACTGAAGTGGCGTATGGGTTCAGATGAGCTCATCGCCGCGGCAGGTACTCAACCTGGCCAACGCATCGACAACGTTGTTGTCACCGACACGAGCTACTCCTGCACAGTTCCGTGCGGAAGTGCGAACGTCGTGGTTACTTCGTCGTTGGTCCGAATGAACGCCACGACGGTTGTTGCCAACATCACGCTTCAGAACATCGGAGCCGTGGCTGCCAACAACGTCAACCTGTCTACCGCCAAGCTTGGTGCAACAAACGGAACGCCACTGCCGCAGGCAGCCGGCAACCTGGCACCTGGTGCAACGGTCAACAAGACAGTTAGCTTCACTAACTCCACACCGGGAGCAACTTCCAACCTTGTAATAGGTGGAACGTATACCGGAGGAAGCTTTAGCACTACAAAACGCGTCACCATTCCGTGACAGGAAGAACAGAAAGGAGCAAACCCTTATGAAGACAAGACATTTGATATTGAGCACGTTAGCCGTGGCGCTGCTGGCAGTAATGCCGGCAGTGGCCCAGGCTGATCCAGTAACTTTGACTCTGCCAGGTACGGTGACAGTAACGGCCGGCGGCAGCGCGACCGTGATCGGCACCATCGCTAATGCCGGAGCACCGGGCTTTAACATAAGCTCGTGGTCGATCAACCTCGGAGATCCGTTGTTGACGTTTGACGACACCGCATTCTTTCTTTCGCCGCTTGTGTTGGGCGCAGGAGAGACTTATGGGCCGACGGCATTTTTCGACGTGTTTGCGGATTTGTCGCTGGCACCGGGTTTCTATGTGGGCACCTTTACGGTGTTTGACCTTGAACTACAGCAGAGCGTGACACAAACGTTCCAGGTGCAGGTAGAGGCAGCGGAAGTACCCGAACCGATCTCAGTGGCCTTGCTGGGAACCGGGTTGGGAGGGCTGTACTTGGCGCGGCGTCGCAAACGGAAACAAGAAGGGACTACTTAAGGAAAACACTTCCTTATTCAGTTCTTTCTTGTCACGGGAAGAGATGCTGAGGAAAACCGGACGGTGGGCAGCCATCGTCCGGTTTTTTACGTTAGGTGGTGACTCACAAGTTCAACTCTGACGTTTAATCGGCGCCGCTACGTACCACACGTTTTCAAACGGATCTTTTACCCACGCGTTGCGATCGCCGTAAGGTTGATTGGTCGGTGGCAGCATAGATGTTCCGCCTGCCTTTAACGCCTGTTCATACGTTACATCCACATCGTCCACGTAGAGGTAAATAGCGGTTGGCAGCGGTTGTTCCGGGTACCGGGCCTCGCCGAGTTCGATCACTGAATCGCCGATTTGCACCTTCGCGTGCATGATCATTTCGCCCTCTGCATGGCGCATCAATTCTTTTCCACCAAACGCGTTGGTAAGGAAATCGATAAAACGTTGAGCTCCGATTGGATGGAAGTAGACTGTGACCGCGTGAAGATCCGGTGCGATTGTGTGCAATGGTACGAATGGGGTCGCGATGTACCATCGATTTCCATGGACGTCTTCAACTCCGCCGGAACGTTCACCATACGGCTGATCGGCAACCGGCATTAACGACTTTGCGCCGGCTTCCAGCGCTCGTTCATAAGCCTGATCTACCTCGGGCACGTACAGATGAATTGCCGTGGGCATTGGCTCGATGTGCTCGGCTCCGCCGATCATTACGATTGAATCCCCGATCGATACTTCGGCGTGCATTCCCCCCGCGGAACCCGTTGCGCGGAAATGCTCGATGGCCCCGAATGATTGAGTAAGAAAGTCAATAAGTTCCGCGGGTTTATGAACTGTGATGTATGGAGTGACGGCGTGACGGTTTTCTCGCCTTAGCTTAGGCTCTTTGATTCCGCCAGCTTCGTCTGAATACTCTGTCGATTCTTCTTGTGCGGGACTGCTCATAGAATCTCTCCTTATCAATTGCTGCTGAAGTTCAGCCTTGAACGTCTCGTTGGGTAGACCAATAAGATCCTGCGCGACTCCGGCGAGCGCAGACAATTCCGGCCCGAGATTCGTCAGATCGAACTGACGCCCTTCAGCTATAGCTGCGACTGCGTCATCCAATTGGTCAATGATTGAGCGTTCGGCCATTGGTATTACTTCTCGTTTAGTCGATTACGCAAATTTTCCAGTGCGCGAAACTGGAGTTGTTTCACTGCTCCCTCACTGCGCCTCAACTCACCAGCAATTTCACGGATACTCTTTTCATCTGCAAAACGCATTATTATCACGCGACGTTGGTCCTCCGGCAGTTTGTCGACGGCACTAAACGTGCGCGCGCGACGTTCTACTTCTTCCAGATCAGTTGCCGTTGAGCTTTCAGAAACAGGATTTGGTTGATCGCTCGACTCACGCGCCTTCCGCTTAGCCTGATCGGCAATCGCATTCGAAGCGATCCGGTAAAGCCACGCGGCGAATGGTGAACCTTTCCATCTAAACTTTCCGAGGTTTGCGAGTGCTTGATGGAAGACATGGGCAGTGAGGTCCTGAATTTCCGCACGATCACGAACGCGCCGCGCAACGTAGGCATACACGCGGTGAAAGTTCTGTTCGTATAGCTCGGCAAAGCGGCTCGGGTCCTTCTGAGCAGCTTCGATCAGGAGCCGTTCTTCTGATTCAGTTACCTGACTCAAGTCTAACCAGTCCTCGCAGCGCCGGTTTTCTTTTATTAAAACTGTCGACTAGTGGAAAAGTTACGCTCTCATGTAGGATCAAACACGACTAAAGTCAATGAAGCATTAATCTTGTGTTAGTAACTGCCTTACAAATGGACCCGTCGCTGCTGCCGTTTCTCGACGCGACTAACGAACCCGAGGAAGCAGCGGCGCTCGCGCGCCTCAACGCCGAGGAGATCGAACCGACCATTCGACGCGGGCTGGGATACAAACTGCGATTTCACCGTCCGCAAGGCGATCCAAATCTACAGCGTCCGGATTTCGAAGAGATCTATAACGACGTTCAGCTACGCCTGCTCAAGCGCCTGCGTGCGTTGAAAGAAGACCCTGCCCAAAACCAGATCGCGAACCTGCGCGGTTATGTAGCGCGGGTGACGCGCAACACCTGCGACGAGTACCTGAGACAGCGCTATCCGTTGCGCCGGAGCTTGCGAGATAAGGTTCGCCGCCACTTGCTCAACCACGCTGAGTTTGCGTTGTGGGAAGATACGGACGATACGTGGCTCGCTGGTCTTTCAGGTTGGCAGAACACGCGTCGTGAGATGAAGGCGGCTCATGACGATCTGCGCGAACGGTTGAAAATGGTGTGGCAGACGATCGATGTACAGCGTCTCCAACTCCACGACTTGCTGACAACCATCTTCGGTGTGGTGCAGGCGCCGCTCGATCTCGATCGGTTAACAGAACTGATTGCCGGGTTCTGGGGTATCGAAGATCGTCCAATCGAACCGCTGGACCCATATACGCATGTTTCGCTCGACGAACAACTGGGCGCGAACGTCAACCCCGCAACGATCGCTGAACGGCGCCAGTGGTTACAACTTCTTTGGCGTGAAATCTGCCAGTTGCCGCGTCGCCAGCGTGTGGCACTGCTGCTTAATTTGCGGAACCCGAACGGGATTAACGTTATCACGCTACTACCGGCGACAGGCATCGCCACGTTTGAACAGATCGCGCAAACGTTGGAAATTCCGGCGGCCGAGTTCGAGCAACTTTGGGCTCAATTGCCGCTTGATGATCTGCACCTGGCGGATTACCTCGGCGGTACGCGGCAGCAGGTGATCAATCTGAGAAAGACAGCCCGCGAACGATTGCAGAAGCGCATGAATGGGCTAAGAGCAAATTGATGATCGAGCATCCAACAAAACGGGAATTGGATGAATATCGCCAGCGCGTACTGACGCCGGGCGTCTTTCTGTCAGTGCACCGGCATGTTAGCGATTGCCCGCATTGCGCCTCGCAATGCAACTCGTCCGAGGGCCTCGCGCGGGACCTCGGGGTTCTGAATAACGGATTGCTAGACGCGCCAGACGACACACCTTTTCATCTCTCTGCGGTTCAAATGATTGCTTATGCGCGCGGCACGTCGGACCAGATCGATTTGGAAATCGCCGAAAGTCATTTGAGTATTTGCGCGACGTGTCTTACTGAGGTGCAACGGCACACAAAACACGTCGAGAAATCGGCAACGTTTAGTCCACGATGGTGGATGATAAATCGTTGGCAACCGTGGCGCGTGGCCGCAGTCGTCTGTGCCGGTATCGCGTTAGTTTTGTTTGCGGTTTGGCTGCTCCGAACCAAGCCTGTTTCGCGCACGGAGCAAGTAGCTGGTCCAATCGATCAAAGTAGTCCACAGAGTTCACCGGCGCCAACATCGGGAAGCCCCGAAGTCACACCTGAAGCTCAGTTCGCGCTGGTTTTGAATGATGGTAACCAGAAAGTCACTCTGGATGAGCAAGGCACATTGGCAGGTCTTGAGCGGTTACCAGCGGGCGTCCAACGAAAAGTCCAGGCGGCATTGCAAACCGGTAAACTCGAACAATCATCCGCCCTGGGCCAACTCAACAGTCGACCCAGCAAGTTGCTCAGCAATTCAGGCAACGGATTACCGTTTCGATTGATCGGCCCGCTGGGCCATGTAGTGCGGAACGAACAGCCTATGTTTCGCTGGCGCGAACTCGCCGGTGCGCAGAGTTACGTGGTGACTGTGACCGATGCCGATCTAAACGAAGTTGCAACCAGTCCGCCGCTCAACACGACTGAATGGCGCATCTCAAAGCCACTGAAAGAAGGCAGCATTTATTCATGGCAGGTAACTGCGTTGAAAGACGGAGCCAGGATCACTTCGCCCGTGTTGCCTGCACCGCAGGCGAAGTTCAAAGTCCTCGACCGCGCAACGTCGGAAACACTACAGCAGGCGCAGAGTGTTTACCCTGACTCCCATCTCACGCTGGGCGTGCTCTACGCTGAAGCAGGTCTTCTCGACGAGGCGGAGCAGGAGTTACACGTTGTGTTACGTAATAACCCGCGCGCGCGCATCGCGCAAACACTATTGCAGAATGTAAGAGCTATGCAGAACCCTCGTTAATTATCATCACCGATCAAGATGAACCCGGCCCAGTAAGTCGGGTGATTATAAGAACCGCGATACACTTTCAAAGCCGCCTGTCGAAGTGCTTCCGATTTTGTTAGCGACTTCTTTCCCGCGCCTTGCTTACGCAGGAGGTTGCGATGAAACTCGATCATCAACTCGGAGCTGCGCGCAGAATCAACCTTCCACTGACTGACGATCGCCGCGGGAGTACCCGCGACAAACAGTGCCCACGACATACCGATAATGCCTTCGCCTGCGGCTATCCGGCCGCTCGCTGTTTGACAGGCTGATAGAACCGCGAGTTCCGCATTCAAGTCGAGCTTCATTAACTCCCACGCTTCCAACAGCCCATCCTCGTCCATATCCTTGCCGGCGCGCGAAAGGACGATGTGCGAATAGAGAGGATCGCGATCGTCTAATATCGCGTGCGTGGCGAAGTGCAGGACCTTGTAGTTGCCGGCTTCCGCCTTCATAGTTGCTTCTCGCGCTTGTTGACCGATCAGCACTCTGCTGCCGCGCCCGTACAGCCGGCCCAAAGTATTCACTTCTTTTTCTGCGTCAGGTAACGGGCTGAGTGGTTCATCACGACGAGCAGAGCGAACCTTCGTTACTGTTTCGGCGCTCAATGCCGGATTACCCATGGCCAGCAGTGTTGGACCAGTGTCTTTATGTGCACGATCCGACCCGGGCACTTGTCGATTCGCTGATCTGATTGTGGTGGACCTTCTTTTCATCTCGCGCAACACGCTTAACGATGGCGCATAACTCACGGCGTACTGTTCGAGGAGATAACCTCGATCGCCCTGATGTAAAGCCTGGAAGGGTACGTTCCAAAGCGCGCCGTCCGGCACGATGTAGAGTTTCCGCACGCCTCTTAACTGTCCCTCTGCCGGCTTGATGAGAAGATCGTAGAGTTTGCGCGCAGGCTGCTTAACAGTCAGGTCACGCTCTGCCACACGTTGCAGAAACGACTCTGCCATTTGCGAAAGCTCTGAACTTTTAATGTTCAGCGTAAGAACCGTGAGCTCGGCTTTCGGAGCTTTTCTTAATACAAACAAGTAAGACTTCTCTTCGGTAACGACATATTCAAGGATTGCAGTCTGATCGTCCGGCAACAATGCCACCGCATCATCATATATGAGCGGTTGAGTTTGGCCGCGTTGCACCTTGAGTTCAGGATGTGCGGCATGCAGACTCGCTTCGAATGCTTCGTATTCGAAGCGCTTCTTTTCGAGCTGCGCCTGAACAACCGTCACTTGCGCCTCGGGAGGTTTGCTTTGCGTCTTTAAGCGCAGCAACTGTGTATTGATTGATGCTATTTCGGAGCTTAACTCACGATCGCGTTTGAGTTCATCTTCGGTCATGGCCTTGGTGATATTGGCGCGACCGCCACTCAACACGTCGAGCAGCACGCGGCCTTTGGCCCGTTCCGCATAACTCAGCGCTTCCTTCGTATTTTGTTGGGCCAACGACAGTTGGACCATGGCCTGATAAGGTGCGGTCTTGTTCTCAAAGAACCGTTGCTGCTCTCGTTCGCCGCCGGCAACCTGGTCTCGGAGTTTTTCGACGGTGGCAATCGATTCGAGAAAATCCTGGCGCGCTTGCTCGCTCTGATTAAGTGCAAGGTGGGCTTTGCCCGCTGTCAGCTTCGCCTTCCACAGCACGTCGGGAATACCGGATTGAACGGCGAGGGAAGCAGCGCGCTCGGCGTAATCGCTGGCTGTCTGGTATTGGCCCAGCCGCAAGTGCGTCTCGCTGATGTTGTGCAGGATCCCGCTGAGCAGTTCGTTATTGCCCAACGCTTCCGCCGCTTTCGATGTTTTCTCCTCGTAGGCTAGTGCCTGGGAGTAGTCTCCTTTCAAAAGGTAAACGCCGCCGATGTAATGCAAAGTCTCAAGGAGAACTAACTTATCGCCCAGTTCCTCGAGTAGTTTTACGTTCTGCTGTAAGTAGTCGAGAGCCTGCGCGTACTGACCCTGCAAGGAATAGATAACCCCGATGTTATTCAAGGCCCGTGCGACGCCTACTTTTTCGCCGATCTCCTGCTTGATCTTGAGGCTCTGCTGAAAGTATTCCAGGGCTTGCGCGTAGTTGCCCTGCGAGTAATAGAGATTGCCGATGCTATTGAGTGTGGCGGACGTGTTGCCCTTGTCTCCTACTTCCTCGGCTAACTTCAGAGCGCGCAGATAATGCTCGAGCGCACGCAGCTTGTCGCCCTGATAGACGTAGATGTTGCCGATATTGCTTAACTCAATGGCGATATCGCGCTTGTTTCCGAGCTCCTCTTTGATCTGCAAATTGCGCTGAAACAAGGAGAGCGCTTTCGGATAGTCGCTTTGGAGGGCATAAACGATCGCAATGCTGTTCAGAGCATCCCCGATGATCGTCTTGTCGTTGAGCTCTTCAGCCAGCTTCAAACACTGCTCGAAGTATTCCAGTGCTTCTTTGTTATCGCCGCGCACGCGAGCGACTCCGCCCTTCACACGCAAGGTCACA
>DATNJO010000977.1:0-7201 GCA_035603895.1 Pyrinomonadaceae bacterium | reverse complement strand
ACCAGCAGAATCGCAAACTCCGTCGTGACGACGTTCGCCAGGATCGCGCCGACAAAAAAGCCGTCCTCGCGCTTGAAGAGCGCCATGCAGGACGGGCAGTGGTGCCGGATTTTGAACGGATGCGAGACGATCCTTGCCTCGCCACACGCCGGACAGAGGAGTCGTAGACAACGACCCAATACCCGCTTGATCTCGTGCCAATCTTTTTTCACTGGGGTCAGCACATATTAACCCTTCAGGCGGGTAACAGCCAGCCGCCATGAGCCGAAGAGCCCGCAACAAAAACCGCCAATAGAACTTTCTTGACAGTGCCCCGGTAGATTGGTTAACAAAGGGCGGACACCGTTAATACCCAACTCCCTAATCTTGAAAAGGACGTTTTCGTTATGTCGTGGAATAGAATCCTGGTCCCTGTACAACTTGATAACGCGGATACCGTGACGATCGGGAATATGGCGTGGGATTGTTATCGGCGTGCAAACGAGCCTGAAGGCTTCGCTATGTTTCATGCGACCGAGGGTGACGAATCGGGCAACGGAGAACTCGACGCCCGGATGATCGTCTATCTCTCCCCGGTAGCGTCCGAGGTCTGCCGCGAAATTAGTGACAAATACCCTTTTGAACCCTGCAAAGCCCCAGCTCGCGACGAACCGAACATGGCTTACGTCTTCGGCGACCCGCGAATGATGGGAGAACTGCGCGACTCCATGGACACCGACCGCCTGGTCGTCACGTAGTCCAGTCAGAGCTTCACATAACGATCGAACCAGCTTAGCGTGCGCTCGAGGGCGTCGAGGCGGTGGCGGGGTTCGCGCAGGCCGTGGCCTTCGCGCGGGTAACGGATGAAGACCGTTTCCACGCCGCGCCGCTTGAGCGCCATGTACATCTCTTCGGCCTGCGTGATGTGCACGTCGTTGTCGTTCTCGCCGTGCAGGAAAAGCGTCGGCGTTTGCACTTGCCTCACGTAGCGCAACGGCGACCACTGCCACAACAAATCAAAGTTGTCCCACGGAAAGCCGCCAAACTCCGCGTGAACCAGATCCTGGTAAAGCGAAGTCGAGTAAAAGCTAATCAGATTACTCACACTCGCCGACGCAACCGCGCCTCTAAACCGCGGCGTTTGTGTGATGATCCAGTTCGTCATGAACCCGCCGTAACTACCGCCCGTGACGCCGAGCCGATCGCCATCAATCCACGAGTTCTTTCGTAAGACCTCATCAACCCCGGCCATAAGATCGCGGTAGTCGCCACCGCCCCACTCGTTAATCGTACCGTCAGAAAACCTCTGGCCGTAACCACTCGACCCGCGCGGGTTCAGATAAAGCACGCCGTAACCACGCGCCGCGTAAACCTGAAACGAGGCGTTGAACGACCAACCAAACATTCCGTGTGGACCACCATGCACGCTCAGAATCAACGCGCACTTTCGATCACTGCTACAGCCGGGCGGCCTCATCAACCAGCCCTGAATCTGCGTCCCGTCGAAACTGCTGTAGTTGATCTCTTCCGGCTGCACGAGCCGCAACGATCTAACCAGCGTATCGTTGTGCGCAGTCATGCGCCGCATCGGCACGATATTGCCGAAGCCGGCCCAAACTTCCGCCGGCCGCAAAGCGTGACCGAGCGTGATCGCCAACGGATACGCGACTTCAACAGCGTTGCCGCGCGTGACCGTTTGCGCTCTGTTAGCGACACTGAAACTCGTAATCTGAAACGGTTGCGCCAGTGCCCACGGCAAATCGGATTCAGGGCGAAACTTCGTCCCCGGCAACTCGAACCCACCTGCGAGTTGATCGTCGAGCGTGTAAAGCGAAAAGCGGCTCGCGCGCCCGCCCTCGACTCCGGTCCTGAAAAGCGTCGTGTAACCGCGATCGCCCGCGAGATAAATGATCGAACGGCTGTCGGGCGACCAGCGCGGATCGCGCACACGACGGTCCTGATCGGTCACGAGCTCTCGCGCCGCTCCACCCGCGGCGGGAATCACCCACAGGTGCGTGTCTTCGGCGACGCTGTCGATCGTCGTGATCTGGCGTTGGGTGGCGGTGTAAGCGATCGAACGTCCATCGGGCGACCAGACGGGATCGTACTCGCAGCCTTTAGTCTGCGTGATCTGTCGCGTTTGACCACCGAAATCAACGGCGAAGATGTCAGAGTTGTTGTTTGCGTCCGGATCGGGTTCGTGGTTCGAGAGAAACGCGATCTCGTCACCACGCGGGCTGAAAGTAACCGCATGATCGTAGAACGGTCCCGACGTGAGCTGCTGCGGCTGTGGCCGCTCAACCTCCACGAGCCAGACGTGCGTGCGGCGATTGTCGGAAAACGAAGTGCGCGATTTGTACTGGATGCGATCGATCACGCGTGGATCGTTCGGACGCGGATCGTTTGGCCTTCGCGAAGCCGTGGGCGGCAGCGGTTCGGGCGTTTCGGCTCTCGCGGAAATGTACGCGATGCGGCGCGAGTCGGGCGACCACGCGAACGGCTCGCCGGCGTAAGTGATGAAAAAGTTCGTTGAGTTAACGGCCGCGATCAGTTTCGGTTGATCGTTCTTGTCGACACGCACGACCCAGATTCCATCCTGATCGTCGTGGCCGGAAAGAAACGCGATCGAATTGCTGTCGGGTGACCAGCGCGGGTTTGACCCGTTCCAACCTGACGGCAGCAATGGCCGCGTCTCGGCGCGAGTGTCGGGCCAATCAACGTACGGTCCCGGGCGGCGCTGCGGCGTCGGCCCCGGTATCGGCCTTAGACCATACGGTTCAGGCGACACGCGCGCGATCCAGAGCGTGGTGAAGTTCTTGTCCTCATCAACGGACGAGAGGGTATAGACGATCCACTGTCCGTTCGGCGACATCTGCGCATCGCTCACATTTGCGACGCGCAGGACATCCGCAGGCGCCATCGGCCGGCGCGTCTGGGCTGAAGAAGGTGCAAAGGTAAAACCGATTACGACTAGTAGCAGGGTGCTGAAATAAAGTTTCCCGCAAAGGCGCAAAGGCGCAAAGGAAAGCTTTAGGAAACTCATTCTGGAGAACAGGGTTTTCTCGACTGTATCTTGAGGTTTTCCTTTGCGCCTTTGCGCCTTTGCGGGAAACCTCTTTTCACTCCGCCAATCGATTAACAACTCTCTGTATGCCATCCTTAATCAACTCCACGTTGAAGTTAATGAGCAACCCGAGACGCAAATCCATCAACCGCAAATAAGTTTGAAGCTGCTTTCGATGAACGGGCGCCAACACCTCCACCGACTTGATCTCAACAATTACCTTTTCCTCGACCAGGAGATCGATGCGATACCCGAGGTCGAGTTTGATGCCTTCGTAGTGAACAGGTAAACCCTTTTGCTGTATGACCCTCAGTCCTCGCTTCCGTAACTCAAAACTAAGCGTCGCCTGGTAAACCGATTCCAACAGTCCAGGGCCAAGTGTTCTATGGATCTTTAGCGCGGCATCGACAATTACAGCAGCAAGCTCATTTTCAGACATGTGAGAACTCCTTGTGAGGCAAAGAGCGAAGAAACAGAAATCACGGACTCGGCTTCGGGCTCGGACTGCCACTGGGTTTCGAGTCTTGAATTTTCAAACTATTGCGCACGGTGTCCCACGCGGGAGTGAACTGTTTGATCTCGCGGTCGGGGCCGAAGATTGTAAGGATCACGACGCGTTGGCCCACGAGGGCCCAATAGATTTTTGCCGCGCCCGGCTCACCTAAATTCGCGGCGATCTTCACCCCTTCTGCTTTGGCGCCGCCGATCTCGGTGCTGTCGGGCGACTGCTCCGGTTTCGCGCCCATCGCCACAAACTGTTTATTGGTCGAAGCGATGTATGGATCGATGAAGCTCTTCTTCGCGTCGGCAAATTTCTCCGTAGTGATCTTTCCTTTGTGAACGAACACGCGAATCTGAACGTCGTTATTTGGGCGCGCGAGCGTTAATTGCTGCGCGTCGGAGTTCGAATCGTCGTTCAGGACCCAGCCGTTCGGATAATCAAAGGAAACGCTGTTGGCGTTGAAGTTCTTAACGTCAGCGGTTTGGAACACGGATACCACGGATAGAAAAATCAAAGCCAGGAATTTCATTGTCTCCTCCGCAACTGTTCATTCAATAAGTCCCACACCTGACGCACGTGCGCTTCTGTCGTGCGAATGTTTCCGATCGACAGCCGCAACGTGAGCTGGTCGTTGAGCCGCGTGTGGGAGAGCAGCGCGCGGCCGCTTGCATTAACCTCGTGCATGATTTCTTCATTCAGCGCGTCTAAATCTTTTTCAGAAACTGAAGACGGACACGCGCGGAAACAAACCAGCGCCAACGGATGCGGCGCCATCAACTCCCAATCCGGCGACTCCTTCACCCACGAAGCAAACAAACTCGCCAAGCGACAATGCTCGCGAATCCGCGCGGCCAAACCTTCGTGACCGAAGTAACGAATCACCATCCACAGCTTCAACGCGCGAAAGCGGCGTCCGAGTTGAATGCCGTAATCCGATCCGCTGCGCACTTTCTCCTGTTCCGGCGTACGCAAATATTCGGGCACGAGCGAAAACGCACGCTTCAGCAGATCCATGTGGCGACAATAAAGCACTGAAAGATCAAACGGCGTAAAGAGCCACTTGTGCGGATTCGTAACTAACGAATCGGCGCGTTCGCATCCGTCGAGTATCGATCTAAACTCCGGCACGATCGCCGCCGAACCTGCATACGCTGCATCGACGTGCAACCACATCGCATATTTTTCTCCGATCGGAATCATCTCCCGCACCGGATCGATGCTCGACGTTGACGTCGTCCCCACCGTCGCGACGATACAAAACGGCAAATATCCCTGATGCGCGTCTTCTTCAATCGCCGCCTCCAACGCGCGCACGTCCATGCGAAACTCGCTATCGGCCGGAATCTTACGCAAACCGCGCTGGCCCAGCCCAAGCGTAATCACCGCTTTTTCTATCGACGAGTGCGCCTGTTCCGAAACGTAAACCCGCAAAAGCGGCAGGTCAGTACGCCCGGACATGCCGTCTTCACGAACGCGTTTCTCCACACCTTCGCGCGCGGCGGCAATCGCGTGCATGCTGGAAACCGACGCCGTGTCGTAAATGATCCCGATCATTCCAGGATCGAGCCCCATCATTTGACGCAACCAGTCGAGCGTGACTTCTTCGAGCTCGGTGGAAGCCGGTGACGTGCGCCAGAGCATGGCTTTGTTATCGAACGCGGCCGTAAGCAGTTCGCCCAGAATTCCCGGGCCCGAAGTCGAGGTCGCGAAGTAAGCATAGAACGACGGATGGCTCCAGTGCGTCAGTGCGGGCACGATCAACCGGTCGAGGTCCGCGACAATCTGCTCCATCGGCTCGCCGTGTTCCGGCGGAACGGGTGGCAACTGCGCCTTCAGATCGCCGGGCTCTATAGCCGCGAGCACGGGCAAGTCGTCGATGTTGTCGAAATAATCCGCGATCCAGTCGATCAGTTCGTGTCCAAAGCGGCGAAACTCCGCTCCATTCATGTCTCCGAGTTTGTTCACGGCGCCATATCTTACAGGCACAAGGCACAGATTCGCACGGATTTACGCTAGTTACATTTGCGTAACGCTGCGCGAGAAAGCTATTATTCAGCGCGATTACGCCGCATCAGAAAACTTCTAACCCTGTGAGGCCCTATATGAAACGTATTTTCGTAGCAGTAATTGTCTCAATTAGTCTGTTGAGCGCATGCAATGGTGGGGGAGGAGGCGGCGACAAGGTTCGCGTCGGCGTGTTTATGTCCACCACCGGCTCGACCGCAAACTTTGGTATTTCGTCAGTTAACGGCATCAAGATGGCCGCGGATGAGGTCAACGCCGCCGGCGGTATCAACGGCAAACAGATCGAACTGCTCGTGCAGGACGATCGCTCCGATGCGTCCGAAGCCGCCACTATCGTGACGAAGTTTGTGACGCAGGATCAGGTACACGCGATTCTCGGCGAAGTAGCCAGTTCGCGCTCGATCGCCGCAGCGCCCATCGCCCAGAACGCGAAAGTTCCGATGTTGACGCCGTCGTCAACAAATCCCGAAGTCACCAAGAAGGGCGATTTCATCTTCCGTAGCTGTTTCATCGATCCGGTTCAGGGCGCGGCAATCGCGCAGTTTGCGGCCAAGTCGCTTGGCGCCAAGACCGCGGCAATCATGGTCGACCGCAAGAACGACTACTCGACCGGTCTCGAAAAAGTCATCAACGAAACGTTCACCAAGATGGGCGGCAAGATCGTCGGCGTGCAGTCGTACCAGGAAGGCGATCAGGACTTCAACGCGCAGTTGACTTCGCTCAAGGGCTCCAATCCGGAAGTTATCTTCGTTCCCGGTTACTACAACGACGTCGGCTTGATCGCCAAACAGGCGCGCGACAAGGGCATCACAGTGCCACTCATCGGCGGCGATGGTTGGGACTCCACTCAGCTTTACGCCATCGGCGGACAGGCTTTGAACGGTTCGTATTTCACGAATCACTACTCGCCATACGACACCGATCCGAAAGTGCAGAAATTTGTTAACGACTACAAGACGCGTTACGGAACAATTCCCGATGCGCTGGCTGCAACCGCTTATGACGCCGCGAACATAATGTTTGACGCCATCAAGCGTTCCAAGTCGCTCGACGGCGCGGACATTCGCGATGCACTGGTTGCCACCAAAGATTTTCCAGGTGTGACCGGCACCGTCACTTTCAACGCGAACCGCGACGCGGTGAAGCCAATCGTCATGATCGAGATCAAGGACGGCGGCACGTACGCGGTGAAAGAACGCGTCAACGTCGAAGGTACGACTGCGGCAAACACAACAGCTCCGGCAGATACAGCAGCGCCAGTGCCGGCCAAGACCACAAATCAGTGATCGCTATCAACGCTCGAACTGCAAAACTCCACTTTCGAGGATAGCGAATCACACGTATGAGTACGTTCGTCCAACAACTGATCAACGGTATCTCGCTGGGCGCAATCTATTCACTGATTGCGCTCGGTTACACGATGGTCTACGGGGTACTGAAGCTGATTAACTTCGCCCATGGCGACGTCTACATGGTGGGCGCGTTCATGGGCTTTTATCTTGCCAACGGCATCGGCGCGCGCGGCGCGCAGGCGATCGGCATGAATCCGGAAGGGTTCATTGCGCGCGGCCTGCTCGGCGGTGGCGCGCTGGAACCGTCGCTGATCACGGCGCTCGTGGTGATGCTGCTCG
>DATNJO010000976.1:0-3476 GCA_035603895.1 Pyrinomonadaceae bacterium | reverse complement strand
TACCTCAAACAGCCGACGGTGGATATGGCGACAGGTGTGTTTACGCACGCGGATCGCTGGGCCGGGGACGCGATGGAGGCTTTTAAGTATGTGACGCGAATCGAGTGTGTTGGGCTGCTGCATTCACGGCAGCATCTCGCGATCAATGCCGCGACGCATCAAGGTCAAACGTGGTTGACGTTTACTTACGATCCGGCGCTGTTGGAAGCAGAAGACGTGCGTGAACTCGCGCGGATGTACGAGGAGCAGATCGCGTTGGCACGGGAAGAACTCGTATGAGAGGACGGGTCAACGATTGGCTAAGGAGCGCCATTGGGTGTGGGATTCGAATCGCGGGTAGTGTTCTCAGTGAATTACAACGAAGACGTTTGCGGAGGTTTGAGAGTAATCAAGAGCGCCTGACGCGGAAGTACAAAGGGACCTTAAATAAAACTACCGATGGCAGGTTCGCTGTTACTTCAGGTTCTGCCGGGGATCCGAAGCGAATTTTGTATTCAAGCCAACGATTGAGCGCGTGCAAATGGATTTTCAGCGACATGTTCGCGCGCGCGTGTAGCGCGTTGCAGATCGAGCGCACCAGTCTTTACGTCTTCAGTTCGTTTGAACCGGACGAGTCACTCACGTCGATGCTGCTCGACGAAGTAGATCTTCCGAATTATCTAGTGACGCTACAGGCGCCTTATCGAGTGCAGCGCCATGCGGCCGTGCGCGCGCTTGCGGCGGAATATGGCGCGACTGCGGTGCGGTTGTGGATCATGACGATCTCAAATCCCGGCGTTCTTTACAGTACGAATCCATCAACACTCTCAACCTTCTTCGACGACCTGTCGCACAACTGGCGCGAGAGCTCTGCATTGATCAGGCACTGGTGCAAAGATCCAAAACGCTTCGATGCAAACGTTCGCAGGATCGCATCCCGGCTCGCTTCCGCCGACAGCGAAGCACGACTCAAAGCAATCGCGATGAGCAACACATCACTTCCGATCGACGTTTGGACGCCCGCGGTCGAGGCTTACATCTGCTGGACCGGCGGCTATGTCAAACCGTTTCTCGATCGACTACAAAAGTATCTTCCCTCGCCCCACTATCGCCTCATCCCGATGTATTCGATGTCCACTGAAACGATCGAAACGTTAACCTGCTTCAAACACAACGACGTTTACTTCCTCCCGCTCGCTCCCGGAGTTGTTTACGAGTTTCTGGAAGAAACAGACCCCGAACACTTCATCAAACCCACCGCACTCGAACCAGGCAAACAGTACGAAATGATCGTGAGCGACGCGTACGGCCTGTGTCGCTATCACACCGGTGATCTCTTTCTCTGCCGCCGCAAGATCAACAACCTCCCCGATCTGGTCTTCATGAAACGTCGCGGTCTACAGTATTCATTCACCGGGGAAAAACTCACCGCCGAACAGGTCAGCCTCGCCTTCGAACAACTCCGCGAACATTATCCGCAAGTCTTCGCCGATCGTTATCTCACGTGTCTTCCGTCTGCGGAAACTTTTCCACACTACAAAGTGCTGCTGATCGGCAAGGCGCAACAAATAGATATTCATGAAATCGCCGCGCGTTGTGACGAACTCTTGCGCGCAATCAACTGCGAGTACCACAGCAAGCGCGCGAGTGGACGTCTCGGTCCAGTCGATCTAATCCAGACCGGCACGAAGGAGTTTGCCGAAACGTTCTCTGCGCATAGCGGCTGGGAATCGCAGTTTAAGTTTCTACCGCTCTGTCCTTATTTAGTTTGGAACGACACGAATCGTGTCTCATAAAAATACGGACAAAGGGTGCAAACACGTCGCTTCACCTCGACATTGAATCTGGCCTGCTGCTTGCTAACTGAACCTTCACAAACCGGTTATTTTACGAGCAAAGGGATTAAGGAGGGGTCATGAAGGACGAACAGGTGCGGGAACTTTTATATCAGTCGCTCGAAACGGAGCTCGGTGGCGTTGACGTCTACACCACCGCGCTGCGTTGCGTCGAGAATGACGATCTCAAAGAAGAGTGGGACAAGTATCTCGAGCAGACGAAGACTCACGTCACCATCATGGAAGACACACTGAGGAAACTCGGTCTCGATCCGAACGAAGAGACGCCGGGCCGGAAGGTTGTGCGCACTATCGGCGAAGCGCTCGTTGAGTCGATGGAGTTGGCGCTGGCAGAGGGCGAACCCGGAGCGGCGCAACTCGTTGCGGCTGAAGCCGTCGTGTTAGCGGAAACGAAGGATCATCAGAACTGGCATCTCATTGGTGAAGTGGTCAAGAAGGTGAAGGGTGAGACCGCAAAGGTTCTCAAGGAAGCGTGTGAGAAGGTTGAGCCCGAAGAGGACGAGCACCTTTATCACACCAAAGGCTGGGCGCGCGAACTGTGGATCGAATCGCTCGGAATGAAGGCCGTGTTGCCGCCGCCTGAGGAAGTGAAAGACGTGCAGACAGCAATCGGTGCGGCGCGTGCCGAACAGGCGCGTTCGCAGATGCTCTAAGCCACAAAGAGGCACTAGAAGCACAAAAGGCACAAGAAGCGTTTACTAATGTTTCATGCCTCTTGTGCTTCTTTTGTTTCTTGTGCCTCTTGTGGCTATTCGGGACGTTCGGGTGGTGGCGCGACTGCGACAAAGTCGTCCGCAAAGCGCTGGCAGTAATCATCGAGCAGCGCAGTCACACGGTCCAACTGCCGCGCGCGCACGATCAGTCCTGCGTGATGCCGCTTCTTCACACGGTAAGTGATCTCGTCTTCAACGTAAGCCGACGTATCAGGTTGCTCCTGCTTTGCGAGTGACAAAACTATCCCCGCGTATTCCTTACGCGCCGGTGAAACTTTTGAAGCCGCCTTTCCATCTGAGATCTCCAACCTGGCCCACTCACGCCACAGATTGACGCCCGACGCAGCTTCCAGCACTTCGGCAATGTAAGCGCCGCCAACACGCGCCGCGATCTCCAAAAAGTAAAACTTTCCGTCAGCATCGCTCTTGATGAACTCAGCGTGTGTCGCGCCGCGTTCCAGGCCAAGCGCCTTGATCAGTTTCTTATTCACCTGGAGCAGCGCTTTCTCATCAGCCGAACCGCGGGCGACCGTTCGCGAAATGTAGGCGCCGCCCTGATGGGCCACCTGCATCGGCGGGCGTCCATACTGATTTGTTCCCGCAAACACGACCTTGCCGTCGTTCACCAGCGAATCGACGTGAAACACCTCACCGGGAATGAAGCGCGCGAGCACGTAATAAGACGCACGTTCGCGCAGGTTCTCGCGCGTGTTCATCTCTTCAACTGCTCGCCACACTTCCTCCGGCCGATCGACTTTCTTGATGCCGATGGCAGACACGTCAGAACGCGGCTTAATCACCCACGGACCGGGCACGCGTTCCATGTATTCGTTCACTTCTTCCTGATTGAGCAGTTGCACAAACTCCGGCACTCTGATTCCGGCGCGCTGGCTGTGCACGGCCATCGAAAGCTTGTCGCGGAAGATCT
>DATNJO010000975.1:0-2764 GCA_035603895.1 Pyrinomonadaceae bacterium | reverse complement strand
CATCACCTGCTTCCGCAGGCGTCGCGAGTATCGCCTGTCCGTCAGACACGATCACTTGGCGCTCCGGATGCTGCCGTCCATAACCGCGCGTCAGAATGCAGACCTTCCTGGCGTTGCCCGCAATAATTCTGGAAACGAGTTCGACGAGTGGGGTCTTGCCGGTACCGCCAACAGTCATGTTGCCGACGCTAATTACCGGGCGATCGAGTTTGGTCGTACGGAACGTGCCGCGTTGGTAGAGCGACAGACGCGTGCGCGTGACGGCGCTGTACAAGGCACTGAGCGGGGGCAGGATCAACGACTTCATGAAGTGTGCGCGTTAGCAGGCGAGAGCGAGTTGGGCCGGGATTTCTCGGATTGATCTGCGGAAAAGAGCGGTGCGAGTAGTTTCATCGTTCGCTCGGCTGCGCCCTGATTTTCAACGATGAGCGCCTTTGCACGGCGCACCATTTCATCCCTCTCCTTTGTCTCACTCAACGCGCGTTGTAAGACCTCGGTCAACTTCGTAACCGCCTCTTCACCTTCGACCGGCGGCAGTTGAACGATAGCCTCAGCCTCATTCAGCAGATCGACGATCGCGTGGAAGTTGTGCGTGTGCGCGCCGGTGATCACCGCCACGCCGTGCGCAGCAGGCTCGAGTACATTGTGTCCACCGCGATCGACAATACTGCCACCGACAAACACCACAGTCGCCAGCGAATAGATCGCCGGCAACTCCCCGATCGTGTCGAGCAAAATCACCGAAACCATCGCATCGCTCGCCGATTGCGCATTTGTCCGTCGCGCCCAACTCAAACCCGAAGCCTGAATCAGCTCCGCAACTTCATTGAACCGCTCCGGATGCCGCGGCGCCAACATCAACCGCGAGGGTACGCGCTCTCGCAGCCTCTTAAAACTCTCCAAAACAATCTTCTCTTCCGGCGCATGTGTGCTAGCTGCGAGCACTAGCGGCAGATCCGCCTGTAGACCGAATCTTTCTTCAACATCCGTGTTTTTATCTGTGTAACTGCTTGACTCAAACTTCAAGTTCCCTGCGATAAAAACTCTATCCTCACGCATCCCCAACTCACGTATGCGTTCGGCATCCCGTTCGGACTGCATCACCGCCATACTCAAACACTCGAGCACGCGCCGCAAAAAGAACCTGATCTTCAAATACCGCGAAAACGACTTGCGCGATATCCTTCCATTAACCAAAGCCACCGGAATCTCACGCTTCTTACACTCCCTCAGAAAGTTCGGCCACAACTCCGTCTCCATCACCAGCACCACAGCCGGATTCACTGCCCCAAGCGCACGACGCACAGCCCACGTCCAATCAAAAGGAAAATAAAAGACCTTCTCAGCCTGCGTGCGAAACAGATCGCGCGCCAATCGCTGCCCCGTCAACGTCACAGTCGAAACAACCAGCGTGCTCTGCGGCAACTCTTTCCGCAGACGTTCAACCAGCGGACGCGCCGCCTGCGTCTCCCCAACGGAAACACAGTGCAGCCAAACAACAGGTTGCTTCTCAATTGTCGGGAGAAAACCAAGACGCTCGCGCAGACCGTCGATGTACTTGCGATGCGCGAGCGCCTGAAACAGGAAGTAAGGTGAGAACAGCAGCAGGCCCAGCGATAACAGTAAGCTGTAGGCCAGGTACATTATTTCGCCCGCTCGATGTAACGCCCTTCCGTCGGATCCACTCTGATCCGATCTCCTTCGTTGACGAATGGTGGCACCGAGATCGTCACGCCATTCTCGAGAGTGGCGGGTTTGTTAACGTTGGAAACCGTCGCGCTCTTCAACGTCGGTTCGGTTTGGACCACCGTGAGTTCCATCGACGGCGGCAGATCGATACCGATTGGAGCGCCTTCATAAAACTCTGCCTGAAGTCTCAAGCCCGGCATCAGCCACTGCGCCGCATCCCCGAGATCGTCTTCACTCAACGCGATCTGTTTGTAATTCTCGGTGTTCATGAAGTGGTGGTGCGAGCCGTCGGAATAGAGATACTCCATCTCGTGCTGTTCGAGCGCCGCGCGGTCGACGGTGTCAGCGGAGCGGAAGCGATGTTCAAAAGAGGAGCCAGTACGAATGTTTCGCAGCTTGGTCTGCACCATCGCGCGCAGGTTGCCGGGCGTGTGGTGACGAAACTCAACGACCTTGCACGGTTGGCCTTCGAAAACGATAACCATGCCGCGTCGTATCTGGGTTGCAGGAATAGCCATATAACTGAATTCTCCGTTTAAAAATTGGGTGGTTTGACAAAAGGCGTAGTCTAACGAGGCGTTTGTAGCTTTGTCCAGCTACCCTCTACACGATTGGAGCGCGGGCGGCTCGCCCGTAGCTTGCTCTTCATAGTGTGCTCCTTTGCGGCGAGCCGCCCGCGCTCCGGTAATTAAAAAGGGCGATCCTCTGAATCCGCGTCCAGAGTGACCACCCTTTTTGAGGAGCCCACCTACCTCGGTTATATTCACCCTAACCTACCAGGATAGTTCCAATTTCTACGCAGCCTAATTTCAAGCAGCACGCGCTCGCGGCACGCGGCGCAGCCGCGCGAGACGGTCCAACCACTTCTGCGCCTGCTCGTAGTATGGAAAACGCCGCTCGTCGAGACGAAACGCGCTCGTGTGATAGTAGCGCCGTCCTTTGATCAAGCGCGCCGGATGTTTAATGTGCAGCATCTCGTGATAAAGGATGTACTCGACAAACCACTCCGGCACATCTTTCGAATCGAGTGTCTTGCTGATCGTGATGCTGTCGTAGATATGGTCGTGATGACCGA
>DATNJO010000974.1:0-8810 GCA_035603895.1 Pyrinomonadaceae bacterium | reverse complement strand
GGTTTTACACCGCGACAGTACAGCCTCGTTGCCGGCTCCTGCGAGAGTGGAGCAGTCGATTGTTCGCCAATGGCTGATTGGGGACTAGCGACCGTGATTACACGCCAATCCGGTCCATCCGCGATCTCAATTGCGGACTCGCCGGCGACACGACGTTCACCAACAACCTGGGAAGCTTCAATGGTCCAGTGATCGTGTTCGCCGCCGGTCACGGTTTTGGCTCAGCGATGTTCAGCACGGCTCAGTTGATGACCTCAGCGGCCGTGACGATCAATTTCGAGCAGGAGTACGGACACGTCGACTACATGTTCTCAGACAATCACCAGCACGAGCTCGAACATCCGATTTATAAGTGGCTCTTGAAGAAACCATTCAAATGAGGACCTCACTCGAGGTCCAACAACCAGATGTCGCTTTCCGAGGAGTACAGCGAGAAGTAAAGCAACTTGCCGTCTGACGAAACATCCACGCTGCGAATCTCATTTTCGCCGGACGAAAACACCTCGCGCACTCGCTTCGTCTTCACATCACCAAGGTAAAGCTTGTTGCTATGGAAGAAGACGAAGCGAGTGCTGTCAGGTAGCCACATCGCACCACCGCCAAACTCGCCGCCAAAATCAGTCAGTTTCTCATACTGATTCGTCTCAAATGAAAAGCTCGCGACCGCTGACGGTGGTCCACTCAGATTACCGATCACTCGCTTTCCATCGGGCGACCAGTCCCACACAAGAAAGCGCTGATTGTCGGGAGCCGTTGGCAGTAGACGCAGTTTCTGTTCGGCCCACGGTTTCTTCACGTCGAGCACTGTATTCACGAAGTTGCTGCGAAAGAGAATCTGGCTGCCGTCCGGAGACCAGATCGGAAACGTGGTGTCACCAGGAGTGTCGAAAGTAAGCTGACGAAGATTAGCTGCGTCAACGTCGAGCAGCCAGATCTCGTAGCGGCCGCTGCGATCCGAAGTAAAGACGATCTGCTCACCGTCAGGCGACCAGCGTGGATAACGATCGAAAAACTTGTCGTTCGTAAGATCGCGCCACTGCGTGCCGTCCTTGCTAACGACGACAATGTCGTCCTGCGTGCGCCGAGAGATGCGCATGACGAAACGCGAACTGTCAGGTGAAAGCTCGGGACGTATGATGTATCGATCGCCACGCGTGATCCAGAAAGGTTCGCCGACGATTTTCTCGGCGTTTGGATTGAACTTGATCGCTTGAATGTTCGCCTGCTGCGCGGTTTGCACGTAGATCATTCGCTTCCCATTGCCAGAAAAGCTCAAGTGACGATTAAAGTTTGAAGGCGTGGAAACGGCTTCTGCGTCACCCATCACTTTTCCGGTCTCTTCATCAATCGCAACACGCCAGAAGCTCATGTTGCCGCTGCGATCGCTGGCGAAGTAAAGAAACTTGCCGTCTGGTGACCAAACGGGATTCCAATTTGTAGAAGCGTCTTTGGTGACTACTTCAATCTCCCCGCCGTTGCGTGAAATCGTGGCTATATCACTGCGGCCGGCACTCGGAGGCATGAACCAAAACGCGATGCGTTTGCCGTTGGGAGACCATGATGGTTGCATCGCGTCATGCTCGCAGAGGAAACGCTTGTCTCCTGTTTCGACGTTTGCGATCCACAAAGCGCTGGGCCGTGTGTTCCTCGTCGTCGGCGCTTCTTCGTGACCGGCGGTGCTGCAAACGATCTCGTTGCCGTCAGGCGACCATGCCGGATGATGACAACCCGCGATCACCAACCTGACGTTCTCGCCTCCCGCTTCCATCACGTAGACTCCCGCAGGTTCGCGTGTCGAGCGAAAAGCGATCCGTTCGCCACTTGGTGAAAACACCGGCTCGATCTCGTTTGACGGCGTGTTCGGTGTCAACAGCGTGGCGTTCTTGCCGCCGACTCTTTGCACAAACAGATCGAAGTTGCCGTGCTGATTGCTGGCGTAGACGAAACTCTTACCGTCAGGCGCGAGGCTGGGGAAAAACTCGGTGCCGTGTTCGTTGGTGAGTTGCAGATGTGCGGCGCGCGACCAATCCGGCGACGCGGCTTTCGCCTTTAACCAAACCAACCAGCCAAGGGCCGCTGTCATTAAGATCAAGAATGACGCGATGACGGTCCAGAGCCATCGCGTTTGCTCATGGCCCTCGAGGCGGGCGACTTCTGATGCTCCTGACGCGGTGGCAGATGAATCGATCTCACGCAACAAACGCCGCAGGTCCGCGCGGAAGTCAGAGGCAGTCTGGTAACGCAGCTCGCGATCCTTATCGAGAGCTTTGTTAAGAATGCGATCCAGATCGGGCGGGAGACTCGGGTTGGTAGTGGCCACCGAATTTGGCTGCGTTGAAAGAATCGCGTTGATCGTCGCTTGCCGGGTCTCACCGGTGAAGGGTTTGCGGCCCGTGGCGAGTTCGTAAAGCACTACGCCAAGACTCCAAATGTCGGTACGCTGGTCCACCGGTTCGCCCGCGGCTTGTTCGGGAGACATGTAAGCCAACGTTCCCATGGCCACGCAGAGTTTGGTATGGTTCGGCGCTCCCCGTTCCGGTTCAACCTCTTTAAGTTTCACTAAACCAAAATCCAGCACCTTTGCATAACCATCGGGCCGGACCATCACGTTGTCAGGCTTGATGTCGCGATGAATAATTCCCGCCTGATGTGCGGCGCCTAACGCTTCCGCGACCTGAACCACGATCGACAGCAGTTCTTCCAGGCTTATTTTGTCTCGCAGCGACGCGAGTGTTTGGCCCTCGACCAGTTCCATCGCGATGAAATGAAGACCTCTTGCTTCGCCGACTTCATAGATCGTCACGAGGTTCGGATGATTCAACGAAGAAAGCGCTCGCGCCTCACGTTGAAAGCGGCTCAACCGTTCGGCATCCACCACAAAGTGCAACGGAAGAACTTTGAGCGCAGCCATGCGGCCAAGCTTGAGATCGCGAGCGAGGTAGACTTCACCCATGCCGCCGGCGCCGAGCAGTTTTTCGATCCGGTAGGTGCCGAGCTCCTGGCCCACCAAAGAAGCAAGCGTAGTGATGTTGGAGTTCTGAGCGAGGTTTTGCGCGGCCACGTTCAACGCCGAACGTTCCATGAATTGCGACGCTTGCGACTGCGCTTTTACGAGACTCAGAACTTCGTCGCGCAACACCGTGTTGTCTTTCGTGGCCTGCGCAACGAACGCTTCGCGTTCTTCCGGCGGGAGTTCGAGTGCCTGCTCGAGCAGTGCGTCAACTTGTTTCCACAGCTCGGGGTCCATTTAGTTGCTGCTGAGTTCGCGATAAAGCCAGGCTTTGGCTTTGTTCCACTCGCGTATGACAGTGATGGAAGACAGCTTCATGACTTCCGCGGTTTCGTCGATGCTCAATCCGCCAAAGAAACGCAATTCCACGATTCGACTCTTCCGCTCGTCGATCGTGGCCAGACTTTTCAGCGCATCGTCGAGGGCTAACAGATCGGGATCTTGCTCGGTAGTGACGGTTAGCGCGTCGTCGAGCGACAGGTGTACGGCCTCCTGGTCCTTGGCGGCGCGTGGACGCTGTCGCGCAAAATCGACGAGGATGCGGCGCATCATCTGCGCGGCGACGCCGAAGAAGTGCGCGCGATTCTGCCAACGGACTGCTTTCCAGTCGATCAGTCGAACATAAGCTTCGTTAATGAGAGCAGAGGTTTGCAGCAGATGATTGGGGCGCTCGCGGCTCATGTAACGCTTGGCTAGGCGATAAAGCTCGGCGTGGACCAGTGGCGCAAGCTTCTCGAGAGCCTCCTCTTCGCCGTCGCTCCAGGCTTCAAGGAGTTGCGTAAGTTCGTGAGCGTCGGGTTCATTCATCGGGGGCGCAAATTTATCACGGCGTGGACAGGATTCACAGAATTAACAAGATTGCCTCAGGAAACAGCCATCTTGTCCATGCTGTAAATCCTGTCAAAAGAAACTGTTTGATTGTCCGCTTGCTACGGTCGCATGAACACTCCTTCAAACCAAACGTGCGCGGGCGCGTTTTGACCGTTGCACGCCGTGAGATTGTTTGCGAAGTGGAATCGCGCGTGGCCGCTCGCGCCGGCCTTTGCGCCGGTGCCACCCGCGACACGGTCGCAAGTTTTTTTCAGAGCGCAGGAAAGCGATAATGCTCGCCGCATGAGAATCCTGCTTGTTGAAGATGACTCGCGGATGGCGAACGTGATTGCCAAAGGTCTGCGCGAGAACAGTTACGCCGTCGACGTGGCCCAAGACGGAGCAGCCGGTCTTTACCAGGCGGCAATCAACGATTACGACGTGATCGTGCTCGACGTGTTATTGCCGAAGCGCGACGGATACGAGGTTTGCCGTGAACTACGAAAGCGCGGACTCACGACTCCGATCCTCATGCTCACGGCGCGCGCGTCCATCGACGATCGCATCACCGGTTTCGACGCCGGCGCTGACGACTATCTCACCAAACCTTTTTCCTTTCGCGAGTTGCTCGCGCGTATTCACGCCTTGCTCAGACGCGATTCGCAGCTTCGGCCTGATGTCTTGAAGATCGGCGATCTCGTCGTAGATTCCATCAGTCATCGCGTTTCGCGTGCCGATCACGAAGTTCAACTCACAGCCAAAGAGTATGCGTTGCTCGAGTATCTGGCGCGGCGCGCGGGCCAACTCGTCTCGCGCGCCGAGATCGCCGCGCACGTTTGGGACGACACGTTCGATCCGTTCTCGAACACAATCGAGGTCTACATAAATCGCCTGCGTAAAAAGATCGACGGAAAACACTCGCTAAAGCTGCTTCACACCCGCCGTGGCGAAGGCTACATGCTCGACGTTCGCCATTAATAGCAGTTTTGAGTTCAAGCTTTAGCTTGCCGACGCACACAAGCTAAAGCTTGAACTCAAAACTGAACTCAAAAACGCCCCTGACGTTCGCCATTAATTCGCGACGGTCTATTAATCTTCCATTAAGGTTGGCCCAGTTATACTGCGCCCGATCACGGATCGGTTATGTCGAAGCCAGCGAGACTGAAGCAATTCCCCCTCGCGGTACTGTTCGCGTTAGTTTGTCTTTCTACATCACGCGCGCAAGTCCCATCGCAACCAGTCCCGACACCAGCAACCCCAATTCCCATTTCAATCGACGAAGCGCTACGTTTAGCAAATGCGCAAGCCTCAACGTTTCAAACAGCCGCGCTCAACGAACGCATCGCAGCGGAAGACGTGCGGCAAGCGCAAGCAGCGTTTCTTCCAAAAGTCAGTGCTCCGCTGAGTTACCTCTACACCTCGCCGTCAAAAGGTCTGCCTCCCGGCGAACCACGAACGCCAAGCTTCATCAGCGCGGACGCCATCGGCGTCACCGACGCGCTCGTGAACGTGTCCGGTGATTTCGACGTCGCAGGCCGCTTACGAGCAACACTCGCGAGAAACCGTGCGCTGCTCGCAGCGGCACACGCGGGCACCGAAGCCGCGAGACGCGCACTGGCCCAGGCCGTGATCGAGACTTATTACGGACTCGCACTCGCAAACGCACAACGCCGCGCGGCGGAAGGAAATCTGGCCGCGGCCGAAGAGTTTGAAAACATCACGTCTCTGTTGCTCAGCGGCGGCGAAGTGGCGCCGGTCGATCTCACGCGCGCGCAATTGCAAACGCTGACGCGCCGCGACGAATTGCAACGCGCTCAAGCAAATGAAGACGTCGCTGCCGGCGCGTTGCGAGTTTTTGTCGGCTACGAATTCTCACGGCCCATCAACACCACGGATCTCGCGCTCGCGATTCCGATCGATTCCGAATACCGGCAGTTCAAAGCCGAAGACGTTTCGCGCCGGCCCGAGTTTGTCCAACTCGAACAACAGACCCAAGCCGCGCAACAGGACATCAGGATCGCGCGAGCCGATCGCTTGCCTTCTCTGTCGTATTCGATAAACGGCGGCTTCGATACCGATTCAGTGAGAGCACCACGGTTAAGGCAGCACAGCGGAGTGTCCGCGGAGATCAGTTTATCGATTCCGATCTTCGACTGGGGCGCGAATCGCAGCCGCGAGCGGCAAGCGCGTCTGCGCGCGGATCTCGCGGAGAACGAACGAACGTTGGCTTTGCGTGGTTTCACGCAACAGTTCTACGCCGCGCGAGCGCAGGTCGAAAGCGCCGTGGCGCGCATCGCACTCGCACGCGAGGGAGTTACCAAAGGAGAAAACAACGTCGCCGCTTCGATTGCGCGTTATCGCGCCGGGGAAGCGCAGATCGTTGAAGTCACCGACGCGCAAACAACTCTGGTGGAACAACGCAACGCGCTCTATCAAGCGATCTTCGACTACCAAACGTCGCTGGCGCGTTTGAAGCAAGCAACCGGCCGATAATGACAACTCTTCGCCAACGAAACATCGTGCTCTTCGCCGCCGGCGCTGGTCTCATCGTCCTGCTGCTGGCGGGTTTGATCGTCTGGCGCGTACGGAGTTCGAAGACGGAAGCGGAAACGGAAGTCACACCAACTGTCAGCGTCAAGGTTGCCAAAGCTGAAAAGGGTGCCATCGCCACGCCGATAACCGCGGTGGGTACGATCTGGCCACGCGAGAAAGCCGACGTCGGCGCGAAGATCAGCGCGCAGATCAAGTCGATGTCGCTGTTGAAAAACAAGCTCGTGCGCGCGGGAGAAGTGATCGCGGTTCTGGAATCACGCGATCTGCAAGCTCAACGTGCAGAGGCCGTCGCGGCGCTCAACGAAGCGCGAGCGAGTGAACGCAGCGTCATCACCGGCACGATTCCCAAAACGAATGCGGAAGATCAGAAGGCGCTGACAGATGCGCGCGCGAAAGTGAATGTGGCCCGCGCGACTTACGAGCGCCGCCGTGTGTTGTATGAAAAAGGCGGCATCTCGAAAAAAGATCTCGAAGCTTCACAACTCGATTTAACCACTGCCGAGGATGAGCTTCGTCTCGAGGAACAAACCGTCGCTTTACGCACGCATTCGCTGAACCCAAACGATCGCGCGCTCGCAGCAGCTCGAACGGCGCAGGCACAACAACGCGTCGCGACTCTCGATGCGCAACTGAGCTACGCCACGATTCGTTCGCCAATCACGGGCGTCGTCACGGACCAGTTTCAATACGAAGGTGAGTTTGCTTCTGCCGGCGGAAAGCTGGTAACGATCGCCGACACGAGCACGGTGATCGTGAAAGCGCCCTTTTCAGACACTGCTGTTGCACAGCTCAAAACCGGCGACACCGCGACCGTCGTACCGACCGACACCTCAGCCGATGAAATGCACGGACAAATCACCCTATTGAGCCACGCAAGCGATCCGGCAAACCGAACGGTCGAGGTTTGGGTGACGTTGGGAAACGGCGACGGAAAGTTACGCGCGAACGGCGCGGCGCAGGTCACGATCGCGGCAAACTCCAAAACCGATGCGATCGTCGTGCCTACTACAGCCGTCACGCTCGAAACAAGTGATGCGAACGAAGGAACGGTGATGGTTGTCGACGATCAGAACGTGGCGCACGAAACGAAGGTCACGATCGGCATTCGCACACCGGACAAAGTCGAGATCGTCGAAGGTCTCAAAGGCGGCGAAACCGTCGTGATTGAGGGCAACTACGCCCTTTCCGACGGAACAAAAGTGGAGCCACAGACTGACACAGAAACCACGGATCAGGAACAACCTTAATGGGGTTTGATCCGTGTTCGTCGGTGTAAATCTGTGGCTGAAGTTCAATGCAACTTGCTCGGGTAGTTTCACTTCAGGCTCGCGCGATCGTGGTGATCGTGGCGCTGCTGTGTGCCGCCGGGATTTATGCCGCGTGGCAACTGCCCATCGCCGTCTTTCCCGAAACTGACTTCCCGCGCATCGTCATCATCGTCGACAACGGCGAGGCGCCAGCATCGCAAACTCTCGTCGCCGTAACCCGTCCAATCGAAGAAGCGATGAACGGCATTCCCGGCATCGCGCGTATCAAGTCGAAGACCGCGCGCGGCTCGACGGAGATCAGTCTCTACTTCAACTGGGGCGGCGACATCAATCAGCAGTTGAGCCTGGTCCAGGCGCGAATGTCGCAACTGTTAACCACACTGCCGCCCACGGCGGAGATTCGCAACATCGACCGCCTCACCTTTGCTGTCTTTCCGGTCGCGGGATACAGCCTCACGTCAGACAAACGCGATCAGGCAACACTGACGGATCTCGCAAACTACGTCGTGCGGCCACAGCTCGCACGTTTGCCTGGCGTGGCCGTCGTCGCCGTGGCGGGCGGGAAGACGCGCGAGTTTCACGTCACGATCGATCCCGAAAAGCTAACGGCCCACAATGTTTCCGCACAACAAGTAACCGATGCAATTCGCAACTCAAACATCATCGTCTCACCTGGTCTAATCGAAGAGAACCACCAACTCGAACTGGCGCTGATCAGCGGCCAGGCCAGACGGCCGGACGAGCTCAACAACATCGTCGTCGCCACTGTGAACAACGCGCCTGTTCTGGTGTCGGATGTGGTGACCGTCGCGCCGGGCGTTGAGCCGCAGTACACGATCGTCACTGCAGACGGAAAGCCCGCGGCGCTGGTGAACATCAATCGACAACCGGACGCCAACACTGTCGCCGTTGTCGATAACGTTAAGTCAGCGTTGAACGCGATGCGCGGACAAATCCCGAAGGACGTGCGCGTCGCCGCTTATTACGATCAGTCGTTGCTCGTGCGCGACTCGATCAACTCGGTGCGCGACTCGATTCTCATCGGCCTGTTGCTCTCGGTAGTCATCCTTTACGCGTTTCTGCGCAACTGGGGCACGACGCTCGTCGCGATCCTCGTAATTCCGGTGACGATCCTGGTCACGTTTCTCGCGATGTGGCTGGCGCGGCTC
>DATNJO010000973.1:0-9337 GCA_035603895.1 Pyrinomonadaceae bacterium | reverse complement strand
GGCCCCCCCGGGCTTATCATGAACCGTCGCTGAAACTGCGGCCAAGAACATCAACTGGATTGACGAAATAAGCTATTATTCGGGAGATCGCTTCAACCACGGAGGGCTATCGTGGCTAGACCAAACTTCATCGAGTTGCCCGCGCGCGACCTGGCGGCGAGCCAGAACTTTTTCGAAACGGTGTTCGGCATGACGATGACCGGCTTCGGGCCGACGTATGCATGCACACTCACCGGCGACGTGGATATCGGACTACAGGCAGACCAACAAGAGGCGACTAAAGCCCCACTCCCCGTAATTGAGGTGGAGGATTTAGAAGCGACGCTCGCCGCAGTCACTGCGACCGGCGCGCCCATCACCAAACCGATCTTCAGCTTCCCCGGCGGCCGGCGCTTCCACTTCCTCGATCCGGGCGGTAACGAACTGGCTGCTATGCAGGTTGATGCATAATGATCCCGCGTTGGTCCTCCGACGTGAATAGCACGCCGGATGCGGCAAAAAGGGACAGTTGGGCTTTGGACCAGTAGCAGAGGCTGATTGCTCACCCGGCTTGACGAAAAACTGCTTTGATTATTCGTAAGCTTAGCGTATAAACCTCGTGCCTTATCCGTGCGGTCGCTCAAATCCTCAGGCGAGTGACTCCCTGTTGTAAGTCACCGAGAATTTTCGCGACCCAGTTCACTCAGCGTTCTTCGAGCCGTTCCCTCTGTCGCCTCAGACCCCAACGCCTCGCAGAACAACCATCCCTACTGGAGGATTAACGAAGATGCGACTCCCACCGCACTGTCTATTACAACGTCTGCTCGTCTGCCTTACCGCAAACCTCTTTCATCGTAAATAGACCCAATGCACTAAGTCTGCATTGCTCCTCAAGGAGAGGCTGATGTTTAAGAAACTCACCGTTCGCTCCCGCACACGAATAGTACTGTGGTGGACACTGGTCCTCTCAGCCACACTGATCTTCGTTTCATTAATCGGCGACCAATCGAGCACGGCCCAGAAAGTAGCAGTAACACAATCCGGCGATACGTTAGTCGTGCAGACAAGCTCCGGTAGCGTTGTCAGTTCTGCGCCGGGATCTGTAAATCCTCAAACCGATTCTCAGTTGAGAGTTTTGTTGGAGAAGTATCCGGGGACGTGGAAGGCTTACTTTGACAAAGGCAGGACTAAAACTCTTAGGCCCGTAAGCCGAATTCCTGTCACAACCGATCCACGTGAATTCAGTTCACAACTACTGACCGACGTGTCGCAAGTGTTTGGTGTTGCCGCCCAGGATTTGGCGTTGGTGACGAACTATTCTCTGCGTCAGAAACAGGTTGTCGAGTACAAGCAAACGTTCGGTGGTGTTCCGATCGAGTATAGCTACATAACCATATTGATTAATGATCTAAGCCTGGAACAAGTGGCGACCCAGGTGTATCCGGAAGTCAGTGACGTTCTACCCCGGCCAGTTCCACGTCTCGATCAACAAGGCGCTAATTTAGCAATTCAAAATGATCCCGAGTTGAAAAAGGCCGCCGCACAATACGGTGAGTTGACCTATGACACTTCGTTAGTAATTCTTCCCGAGGCAGGCAGTTTCATTCTCTCCTGGAAGATCGCTGTCAAAGCAAAGCAAGGTCTGTTTGCTTTTACTTATTACGTGGATGATGCCAATGGGCTGGTCGTAAAGAAGTACTCAAACGTCGTAGCGCAAAAAGCACCTCAGCAGCCAAGCTCGACCGAGTCGAAAGAAGAATCACGGATCGTATTGTCTGTCCCCTTGACTCCCAAGAGCCCGGAAAAAACACTTCGCTATAAACCCGACGCTCCGAAGGTCCCGCAAAAGCAAGTCCAGGAGAACGTCGGCCTGCAAACCTGGCAACATATCCTCAGCGAAAATTTTGACACTCTCGCCTTCCCGTATTCGCCCTGGTCCGTCTTTGATAACAATGGCTCTACTGGCGGGCAATTATTCTGGGACGATCAGAATTGCATTTTCAACGATCCGAACTGGAGTCTTTGGGCCGCTGCCGGTGGTACTAACCGGCTGAACGCGTGTACTGACAACTACGCAAACAATATGTCGTCGTGGGTGACGTATGGTCCATTCAGCTTATCAGGCGCCGTTGATGGGTTATTAGACTTCCACTATAGAAACGATTCGGAGTTGAACTTCGACTACTTCAACTGGTTTGTATCAGTGGACGGTACAAATTTCCATGGCTTTAAGGTTTCAGGAAGTTCGAACGGTTGGCAGTATGCGAGTCTCGACTTTAAGAACGTACCGACGCTGGGAAATATACTGGGTCGGCCGCAGGTTTGGATCGCGTTTCTGTTCACCAGTGATGGCTCAATCGTTTCCGGCAAAGGACCATTTGTCGACGACGTGGCGGTTAAGAAACTGGTCAATTCGACATGCACGGGCGTCAGCGGCTCAGTCAAGGGATGGGTCTACGGTAAGAACAAGTTCGAAACCAGCCAACTGAATTTCAAGAACCAAAAGGTCATCCTGAACCATACCTTTGCGTTTGATTCTCAAACCGTAACCGACAGTAATGGAAACTATTCCTCAAGCGAATGTCCTGACTTCGTGAGGTTTGAACTTCAAGGTCAAGGTTCCCGGAATTTCGTCAAGGTGCTTGATTGCAATAGCACACCTTGCACAAACGGCGATGGAGATCTGTTGAGTAGTGGGGACGTTTCAATCTCTTCACAGGTAGCCAACTACGTGTGGAATGAGGATGAAGACGATAAGAAAGAAGTGTCGGTATTTTGGCACGTAAACGAGATTCACGATTGGTTTGTCGGGGTTGTGGGGCAGGATCTGCTCAACTACCAAATGCAAGCTTATGTTGATTGGGTTGAACCGGGCAGGTGTCCGAATGCATTTTACGACCGGAATAATATTTACTTTTGTCCGCCAGATTATTCTAAAGAGAGTGACGTTATCTACCACGAATACACGCACGGTGTCGTGGACCACATCCCGAACTATCCTCTGCCATACCAGGACGAAACTGGCGCGCTCAACGAAGGGATTGCAGATTATGTTGCCGCTAGTAAGAACAATGATCCACTCATCGATGCCGTTTCGAGATCTCTAACAAGCGTCGTTAACTACAGCGATAAGTGTAATCAAGAGTTATTGGGAAACTGCGCGGCCACGAAGTATTGGCTGCGTTTCACAGCTCCCGATGACTTCAATGACGTGGGCTATGTCCACCACAATTCGCTTGTTGTGTCAGGCGCCTTATGGAACCTGAGACAGAATCAAGGTCTTACATCAAGCTTTGTAGATAACCTGGTCATCGATACTTTCGTACTTCAGAAACCAAACAGCATCCCGGATTTATTAGAGAAAATGGTTGTTCAGGACGGTGGTGCTCGTGAAAGCAAAATCCGGGCAGCGTTTGCTACGCGAGGCGTTGGTACTCCGCTACCGGTTCTTACTTCAAACCTCGTCATTTCTCCGTCTGGAACACACACTGTTGGACAAACAATTACCGGCACATTCTCGATCACGAACCGAAGCAGCCTTCCCGTTACACTCGAGGTCTTAACAATAGGCGGCCGCTTGAATAACGACACGACAGTCCGCGATTTTCCGTTTCAAACGAATGTAACCATCAACGCTAATCAAACGATAACCTATCAAAAAACCTTCCTGATTTCGGAAGCGGGCAATTACAGGTTCTTTCCGGCGTACAGACTTGCCGGAGGAGTTTGGAAAACGGGATTGCTACATGAAATTCCCAGAGACCCTGCCACTCTGATTGATCTCATTAGCTTTACAGTCGGTTCAACTTGCAACGCTCCTGGATCGTTCACCTTAACTGGACCAACGAACGGACAGACCCTCTCATCAACTACTACTGTGAATCTGACCTGGAACAGTTCTGCTAATGCAAACTCGTACGAGGTCTATTTCGGCACCAGTTCGAATCCTCCGTTGCTTGGCACCCAAACAGGGACCAGTCGCGTCGTGAACGTCACACCAGGGCAGACGTATTTCTGGAAAGTGGTGGCGAAGGTCAACTGCGGAACGGCTACAACCACAGCCGGCGTGTGGTCATTCAAAGTTCAGGCGACGTGTAATGCGCCCGGAGCATTTTCATTGAGCTCCCCAACAAACGGACAAACACTCACGTCAACGACTTCAGTAAACCTCACCTGGGGTGGTTCAGCGAATGCCAATTCGTATGAAGTGTTTTTCGGAACAAGTTCGAATCCACCATCGATCGGCACGCAAACAGGAACCAGTCGCACCGTTATTGTAACGCCCGGGCAAACCTATTTCTGGAAAGTAGTTGCTAAGGTCAATTGCGGCTCGGCGACAGCAACAACCGCAGTTCGGTCGTTCTCGGTCCAATCAAGCTGCTCGTATTCGATTTCATCAAGCGCAAATACCGTTGGTCCAGGCAGCGGCAGCGGGAGTTTCCTGATAGACACTACATCCGGTTGCAGTTGGTCTGCTGTTAGTGATTCTCCATCCTGGCTTACGACGTCAAGTAGCGGCACGGGCGATGGGAGTATTCACTATAATTTTGCTGCCAATAACAGTACTAGCTCTCGAATTGGACACATCACTGTTGGTGGCCGGGTCTCGACGATCACGCAAATCGGTATTGGCGGCGGCGGTAGTGTTCGCCTTAGCTCGTCAACCTACTCCGTAAACGAGAATGGCGGCGCCGTTACCATAACGGTAAACCGAAGCGGTGGTACCCACACTGGAACCGTTCAATACTCGACCTCTAATGGAACCGCAACGGCCGGAAGTGATTACACCGCGACATCCGGGCTCCTTCTCTTTGGGACAAACGAAACCAGTAAGACGTTCACCATTCCGATTCTTAACGACACTGCAAGCGAAGCTAACGAATCAATTAACGTGACGCTGTTCAATCAGTCGTTGAGCTTTACGCTAGGCAGCCCAAGCTCGGCAACCGTAACTATCGTTGACAACGATGCTGTACCAGCGCCGACTGCAAATTCTGCTACAGGCGTGACGAACAACAACTTCATTGCAAACTGGGGCAGTTCGCCGGGCGCGACTGGTTATCGTCTGGATGTGTCTACCAACAGCTCTTTCACTAACTTCGTAAGCGGTTATCAAAACCTCGATGTTGGCAATGCGTTTAGTCGCAACGTAACTGGTCTGACCGGATCGACCACTTACTTCTACCGCGTACGCGCGTATAAGAGCACCTTCACGAGCGGTAACTCGAATACAGTCGCCGTCTCAACAACTGGGCTGATGATTTTCATCGAGCAGGGCACGACGAATCATGCGGCAGCGGTCGACTCGGTCACGTGGCTACGCGGTCCGTTTAGAGTTATAGACTTTTTCGGCTTCGCTGCGGACAACCACACGCGCGTGGTTCTGTTTACTTCGGATCTGGGATTAACTCAGCCTGATCCTGCACAACTTACGGTGAGAGCTGGAGGAGTGGCGCTCACGGTGGAATACATTGGGCAAGTTTTTGGCGTCCCGGGCATGACCGCTTCTTATCTGGTTGTGAGACTTCCTGATGGATTGCCTGCGGGTGATCTACCGGTCGTCGTTACCTTGCGCGGCGTGGCGAGCATCAATTCACCAACGCTCGGTATTTTGCCTTAGGGAGACTGGCTAGAGAATCTCCCGGAAGGGCGCAGAGCGCGTGAATGGAGAATCGATATGTGGATATGTACATCGTGCCATCAAGAAAACCTGGATAACAGTGAGGTGTGTGGTGGTTGTCAGGCTCCGAAACTTATCTCCAACGTATACGCAACTCAGAATCCCACAGTCACTGGTGGTTCGGTTGTAGGGGTACTCGCAGTAATATGTTTCATTATTGGAGGCATTCTGTATGCTGGCAACGTTACAGGACTATTCCCGACGTTTCCATACGCGGGTTTTGTGATGATGCTAGTCGCTGGAGGTCTTATCTGGCTAGCTAAGGAACTCGATTAATCTCATCCTCGCATAGTTTTCCGGATTTACACCCGCAGCGACCCACGAAAGCCGCGGGCGGCGTAGTAGGAGTCGGCGCCGTTGTGATAGAGGAAGACAGTGTCGTATCGGCGATCGCAGAACAGGGCGCCGCCGAGTTTTCGAATGTTTGAGGGCGTCTGTATCCAACTCGACGTCTTCAAATCGAAATCTCCCAGTCGCTGCAACTCGCGATACTGTTCTTCCGATAAAAGCTCGATGCCCATAGTAGCAGCCATGTTCAGAGCACTGTCTTTCGGTTTATTTTCTTTCCTCGCCTCCAGCGCATCACGGTCGTAACAAACACTTCTGCGCCCTTTCGGACTCTCTGCCGAACAATCATAAAAAATGTATTCGCCGGTCTTCTTGTCAAACGCGACAACATCCGGTTCACCGCCACTGCTTTCCATCTCACTGAGTGACCACAGTTTCTCAGTATTACCTTCCAGCTTCGCCTGTACCTTGGCCCAGTCAAGACCTTTGTGGCGGTTCATGTTTTTCTCAAAACGAGCTTTCAATGCGGTGAGTAGTTCTTCACGTTCTTTTGCTTTCATGTCTCTTGCATTTGGCATCTCATCGCCGCCTTTCAGCTCACATTAATGACGCTACTATAAGAGAGATCAACGTTCTTAGGAATGCCGCTTTTGACACCGGCGGTGTCCTAATCCGAACGCCGAAGGCGTTTACTAATGTCAGCCCAGGGTTGGCGGTTTCCGCCACCCTGAGACTAAACCGATACTTTGGTATCAATGCTGAAAGCGTTGGCAAGTGGCATTTCGCTCGCGAACGCTTTCAGCGTAGTGCCTTTCTCATGCTTTGACCCAGGGTTGTGCCAACCCCGGGCTGAAATTAGCAAACGCCTTCGGCGTTTAGATTAGGACATCACTTTTGACACCTGCTTAGCAGCGGCGTAGCATCGCGGCAACGCTAACGATCGCAGGGTTGGTCTAATCAAGGGGGAAACATGGGACTGTCATGGCAACAAGGTCCGCTCTCACCGGGAGCAATCGGCCGGTTCATCGTGCCACAACCACTGCCCGCGAGACTTTTATACGTCGAGCCATTGCGTCGCCGCATGCGAGTACGCTTCGGCGGAAACTGGATCGCCGATAGCGAAAACGTTCTCCTGCTCTTCGAACCCGGCCATTATCCGATGGCCTACTTTCCGGAAACCGACGTCTCTCCAGACACACTTCAACGCACCGAGCATACGACGCATCATCCCGATCTCGGGCTCACGCAGTGGTACACCGTTCGCGCAGGCGATAAGAGTGCTCAACGAGGAGCGTGGCAGTACGTCGATCTACCCACCTACGCGAGTGAGTTGCGTGGACGTATCGCTTTCGCGTGGCCGGCCATGGACGCGTTCTACGAAGAAGACGAACGGATCATGGGCCACGCCGCCGATAGCTACCACCGCATCGACATCCGCCAGACATCTCGCAACCTCGTGGTTCGTCACGACGATCGCGTCATCGCCGACACCAGGCGGCCGCTGGTTCTCTATGAGTCGGGCTTCGCGCCGCGTTGGTACGTTCCGCGCGCCGACGTTGACGAGTCAGCGCTGACACTCGTGGACCACCAAACTTTCTGCCCGTACAAAGGATTGTGTAGTTACTACGACATTGGTGACGCACGCCGCGCTGCATGGTCGTATCGCGAAGCCTATACCGAGGTCGGCCGCATCTCCGATCTGATCTCGTTCGAACCGGATATCGTCTCGGTACACCTCGACAACAAACAATTCCATCTCGAGCCTGGTCAGTCGGTGATTCCACACGGTCCCGATCGTGATCTCGACGTAGACGAGGCGCTCCGCCCGGCAAACGGCTAGGAACGAAGGCGAACGCCATGGCTCGATTACTTTCCGTAAACGTCGGACTTCCGCGCGATATCGAGTGGAAAGGCCGCACTGTGCACACCGGAATCTGGAAGGATCCCGTGCACGGTCGCTGCCGAGTCACGCGGTTGAATCTTGACGGAGACGGGCAAGGCGATCTCGCAGGCCACGGAGGCGAGCAACGCGCGGTCTTCGTTTACCAGATCGAATCGTATGCTTACTGGCAGGACCAACTGAAGCGAACTGACTTCGTCCACGGACAGTTCGGCGAGAACTTCACGATCGAAGGTTTGCCTGACGATGAAGTCTGCATCGGCGACCGTTATCAAATCGGCAGCGCACTGTTTGAAGTTACGCAACCACGAGTTACCTGTTATCGCGTCGGCATTCGAATGAACGAACCGCGGATGCCGGCGCTGCTCACATCAAGCGGCCGGCCGGGTTTCTACTTTCGCGTGCTGAAAGAAGGTGAGGTCGGCGCCGGCGACGAAATCGTGAAAGTGGGCGAGGCGGCAGAGCGAATGACCGTGAAAGAGATCAACGCGCTCCTCTATTCGCCCAATCACGCACACGATCAACTGGAACGTGCATTGCGCCTCGAGGCGTTGTCGCCCGGATGGCGCGGTTCTTTTGAGGCGTTACTAAAGACGCAAACGACTCCCGGCGCGAGTGGCAACGCGGGACTCGTGCCGGCAGCGGCTGCGCATCCAGTTGCACCGGGATTTCGGCCACTTACGGTAACGTCGATCGATCGGGAATCGGTGGACGTGCTTTCGCTGACGATGCAGAGCATGGACCATCAGCCATTGCCAACAGCTTTGCCGGGTCAGTACGTGGTGTTGCGTCTTAAGCCGGCCGCCGGTGGCTCACAACTTTTTCGCAGCTACTCGCTTTCAGGTCCGATTTCGACGGATCGTTTTCGCATCAGCGTAAAGGTCGAGCCGAATGGAGTTGCCGGGACTTACCTGCAAGATCATGTCCGCGTGGGCGGTGTTCTCGACGTCAGCTCACCACGCGGAAGCTTCATTCTTCAATCCGGAGAACAGCCGCTTGTGCTGTTGAGCGCGGGAATCGGCGTGACGCCCATTCTGGCGATGTTGTACGCGCTTGTGTCGGAACGCTCGCAGCGCCAGGTCTTATGGCTGCACTCGGCTCGCGATGGCGAGCATCATCCTTTCGCTGCCGAAGTACGACGTCTCATGCTGACGCTGCCAAATAGCCGCAGCTACGTTTGTTACAGCAGGCCGCGCACGTCCGACAAGATGGGCCAGGATTTTGATGGGACGGGTCACCTGTCGCGATCGATCTTCGACACGGCTGGCGTGCCGCGAGAGGCGGATGTCTATCTCTGCGGACCGAATCGTTTCATGGCGGATATGAAACAGGAACTCGCAGCGTTTGGCGTGGTTCCGCAGCGGATCCACGTCGAGATCTTCAACGGCAGCGAGCCTTCGATGCCGGGTGTTGTCGGCGCAGTAATGCGAGCTCCGCATCTACCGAAGGACGATGCTAATACCGGCCCGCTGGTATCGTTCGCGCGCAGT
>DATNJO010000972.1:0-13401 GCA_035603895.1 Pyrinomonadaceae bacterium | reverse complement strand
GGATATGAATGTCGCTACATTTACTCAGTTGCAGGACCGAGTGTTGACGCGCTTTGGACCAGACGGCCAGCAGATAATCGGGGCGCCTCAGTTTCAACGGCTCGCTCTCTTAGACTCGAAGCTTCGCACGCCGCGCAGTGTCAATTGGAATCTTCAGGTTGATCGCGAGTGGATCAAGAATCTGTTTGTGCGAGTCGGATATCAACAAAGGCAAGGACGGCGCGAGTTTGTGCTGAATCCGAGCGAGCAAAACGGCGAAAGCATTCTTGGATTGAATAATTCCGGGAGCTCGCGCTATCGCGAATTGGAGGTTACCGCCAAATACAAGTTACGCGAACACGACGAGTTTATTGCGTCTTATGTTCGCTCTTCTGCCATCGGAGACCTTAACGACTTCAATTCGTACTTTGGCAACTTCGAGAACCCGATCATCCGGGCTAATGAGCGATCACGATTGGTCTTTGATGTGCCAAACCGTTTTCTCTTCCGTGGTGAGTTTCACACGAAATATGGATTAACGTGGTCGCCGGTTCTTGACGTGCGAACCGGCTTCCCGTTCTCGCTCATCGATGAAGATCGCAACTTTGTCGGTGTGCGTAATCGTGCCGGGCGCTTTCCGACATTCGTTTCGCTCGATATGCAAGTGTTGAAGACTATCAGTCTTCCCGGCCCCTTCAACAAGTACCGAGCCCATCTCGGATTGAAAGTTTTTAATGTGACGAATCACTTCAATCCACGCGACTTTCAGAACAACCTGGCGAGTGACAGCTTTGGCAATTTTACAAATGGTGTCGGACGAAAGTTCGGAACGCGGATATCGTTTTCGAAGAAGTAGGTGTTACCTCTGAACCCGATGTCGTTACCAAAAAGTGGTACGTATTTCCCTACCTTTCCGGGTTAACTGGAAAACACTACTTATCGGGATGTACGCCAAACCCAGGTATGTCATTTTTATTCAGACAGGGAAGTTCTTCAGGTAACTCTGAAAAGTATGAAGACTCGAAACGAACGTCTGCGAGCCTGAGAGAATTCTCCGCCTGCACCGTATTCTTGACCCCTCAAGACGGAGTTGTACAATGTCAAAATAAAACGTTTGTGCGGAGGCAACATAGCAGGTAGTAACGAACAAGACGCCTCACGGAAGCTCAGCACGGAAGATCCCTTCGACCCTCTGGTAGATACTTCACTGCAGTTAGGATCTAATCAGTACCTCCCGGTGGAGGCGCAACTACAAGCCGCTCTTAATCTGATTCCTGCGTTCGCCTGGTACTGTAATGCATCCGGCGGCCTTAGCTTCCTGAATGAACGAGGTTCGGATTATCTTGGTCTCCCGAAAGACCATCCTATCCGACTCGGCATCGATAATGGCGCAGAGTGGGATTCCCATATCTCTCTCTTACATCCTGACGACCGCGAAGAGGCACGTAGAGTCTGGTCAACCCTTCTACGCACCGGCTGCGCTGGTGACGTCAGTTTTCGAGTTCGTAACGCTGAAGGAGGGTATCGCTGGCATCTCAGTCGGGCCGAACCCGTTCGCGCGAGCGATGGAACGCTACTCTATTGGGTCGGCGTCAATCTCGACATTGAAGATCGGAAACAAGCAGAGTTCTACCTTGCGGAGGGACAACGCCTTGCGCGCTCGGGTAGCTGGGCCTTCAACGCTGCTGGATTCGACTACTGGTCTCCCGAGTTGTTCCGAATTTATGGGCTTGATCCGAACCGCAAGGCTCCAACGGTAGAAGAGTATATCGAGCTCATCCACCCCGACGATCGCGAGTTCGTCGCGGATACTATTCAGAAGATGTTTGCAGAACATCGCGGATTCGACTTCACGAAACGTATCGTGCGGCCGGATGGAGAGATTCGGCGCGTACGTTGCGTTGGGCATCCAGCGACTCACGCCGGGGCGGACCATGAGTTTATCGGTACGGGGATCGACGTCACCGAGAACGAACTCCTGACTCAGGAACTCGGACGCAGCGAAGCCTACCTGGCTGAAGCCCAAAGACTTAGTCACACAGGCAGCTTCGGGTGGGACGTATCAAGCGGAGAGATCTACTGGTCTGAAGAGACCTTTCGCATATTTGAGCTCGATCCGAAAACAGAGATCACGATCGATCTAATTGTGGAACGAACTCATCCGGATGACAGACAAGCTGTCCGGCAAGTCATTGAGCGTGCTTCAAGTGAAGGAACTGCGTTCGCTCTTGAGCATCGCCTCTTGATGCCTGGTGGATCCATAAAATACGTCCGTGTTGTGGGCCATCGATCAACAGATGAGGCGCGACCCTCCGAATTCGTGGGCGCGGTCACCGACATCACGGAACAGAGGCAGGCTGAAGAATCGCTGCGCAAGAGCGAGGCTTATTTGGCGGAAGCGCAGAGACTCAGTCAGACGGGTAGTTGGGCCTGGAATCCCGATAAAGACATCACTTACTGGTCGGAGGAATGCTACCGCGTTCTGTGTTTCGATCCACGGGATGGTTTGCCTCGATCCGAAGCATTCTTCGGGGCGATTCATCCCGACGATCGACCGAGGTTTACTGAATTGACCGAGAGGGCCATCCGTGAGAAGGAAGGCTTTGAAGCCGAATACCGCATCGTGCCTACGGGTGGCGCCGTCAGGGACATTTGCGTCGTAAGTCATCCAGTTCTCAGCCCGTGCGGCGATCTCCTCGAATTCACGGGTACGGTGATCGACATAACCGAGCGCAAGCGCGCGGAACAGGAGCTGCGCCGGAGCGAAGCATACCTGGCTGACGCACAGAAACTCAGTCACACGGGCAGTTGGGCCTGGAGTCTCACAGATGGAATCAGGTACTGGTCGGACGAATGCTATCGAGTTTTAGGTTTCGATCCGCAGGACGGGCTGCCTCGATTTGAAGAGTTCTTTCAGCGAATTCACCCCGACGATCAAGTGCGGAACTGGGAAGTCACCAGAACGGCCATCAGTGAGAGGGTCGACGTTGAAGTTGAATATCGCATTGTCCATCCAGGTGGCGCCGTCCGACACATCCACAGCACTTGTCACCCTGTTCTTGGCCCGTCCGGCGATCTCATTGAACTCACGGGTACTGTGATCGACATCACTGAGCGTAGACGGGCAGAGGAGAAGTTGCGCGCCAGCGAGAGCAAGTATCGGCATTTGGTAGATACAACTCCGGCATTTGTTCATACTGCTTTGCCTAATGGTGAACTCGACTTCTTTAACTGCGGCTGGCTGGAATATGTCGGCGTCCCTATGACGGACTTGCTCGGCTGGGGCTGGACCTCGGCGATTCATCCTGAAGATGTAGAAGGATTGGTGGCCGCCTGGCGTGAGTCGCTTGAATCCGGAGAACCTTTGGTGGCGGAGTCGCGCGTGCGGCGGGCTGACGGCCATTACTGTTGGTTCCTTCATCGTAAAGAACCACTGCGCAACGAAGCGGGAGAGATCGTCAAATGGTACGGCTCGAGTATAGAAATCGAAGAGCGCAAGATTGCGGAAGAAAAAATCCACGAACAGGAAGCAGAGCTGCGGCAGATTTTGGATCTGGCGCCGCAGCACATCAGTGTATTTGCGCCTAGTGGAGAGCCTCTCTATCTCAATCAAGCCGGGCTCGAGTATTTTGTTGGCAACGTTCAATTAGCTTTGTCACATTCCACCACCACCGTTTGGCGAGCCGATCCAGGTGAGCCTGACGCCACTAATCCATGGCCAGGGTCTCGGCTTGATCTCGTTCATCCGGAGGATCGTGAACATTTTGTCAACCAAAGAAAGAAAGGATTTCTCGAGGGCCGGCATTTTGAGCAGGAGGCCAGGTTACTCAGACATGACGGGCAATTTCGCTGGTTCCTTATCCGCTTCGCTCCGATCAGAGATGAACGAGGAGACATAACACGATGGTGTGGCATAGGGACTGACATTGAAGATCGCAAACGAGCAGAAGAAGAAATACGAAACGAGAACATCGCGCTGCGTGAAGAGATAATCAAGACCTCGATGTTTGAAGAGATAGTTGGCAATTCAGACGCTTTAGTGCGTGTGCTCGATCTGGTAAGAAAGGTGGCGCCCACAGACTCGACTGTACTAATCACTGGCGAGACAGGCACGGGCAAGGAGTTGATCGCCCGTGCTATTCACAAAGCCTCGAAGCGTACTGATCGCGCGTTTGTGAGTGTGAATTGCGCCGCCATTCCTCAGTCACTAATTGCCTCCGAACTATTCGGCCATGAGAAAGGCGCATTCACCGGTGCGACCGGTCGCCGGCTCGGCCGTTTCGAATTGGCTGAAGGGGGCACGATCTTTCTTGATGAAGTTGGGGAGCTTCCACCGGAGACGCAGGTCGCGCTCCTGCGCGTTCTTCAAGAACATGAATTTGAGCGCGTCGGCGGGAACAGGTCGATCAAGACAAACGTGCGAGTGATAGTTGCGACGAACCGTGAGCTGCCAGACGCCATAGCTGCCGGCAGATTCCGCGAGGATCTTTTCTACCGCCTCAACGTTTTTCCGATTGAGGTTCCTCCCTTGCGAAAGCGAAAGGAAGACATTCCGCTGCTGGTCCAATACTTCATCGATCGCTATGCCAGAGAAGCAGGCAAGAACATCCGGAAGATAAGCAAAGAGACGCTGGATTTGTTTCAATCGTACCCGTGGCCGGGTAACATTCGCGAACTGCGTAACGTGATTGAACGCTCGGTCATCGTTTGCGAGACTGAGAGTTTCTCGGTCGACGAGAGTTGGCTCTCACGCCAACCGCTGCGAACGGAGTCGTCTACTCAGCTCGAACTTCGGCAAAGGGTTGCATCCGAGGAGAGAGAAGCGATTGAAGCAGCTTTAATGGAATCCCGCGGACGAGTTTTCGGTCCTTCCGGCGCGGCTGCCAGGCTGGGTATCGCACGATCTACTTTGGAGTCGAAAATTAAAACTCTCAAGATCGACAAGAACCGCTTCAGGATCTCAAATCCTTCTTAACACATCTCAAGTTTGACGGTTGTGATTGACCGGAGTTTCGTCAATTGTCCGAGACTTCGGCATTCTTCTGCGCTCGCGCTTTTCTATTTTCAATAACTTACGAATGGCCGCGTGATTGCACTGCATAGGGAGCGAGTATTGAAAAAGAAGATCAGATGTTAAGAATCCAGCGAGAAGCGAACGGAGAAGTTGTTCTGAGGATTAGCGGTCGCTTGGCTGGAGATAACTTAGCCGAATTGAAAAGGCTAATCCGCTCAGAAGATGGGGGTCGGCGCATAATTTTGGATTTGCGAGAGCTAACGCTAGTGGATCACGAGGCTGTTGGATTTCTAGAGCAATGCGATTCCGATGGCCTGACGCTCCGAAATTGCCCGCCGTACATCTGCGAGTGGATTGCACGACAAAGAAACGGAAGGTAGTTCATTAGTTGTTACTGACAAAGGAGAGACATCATGTTTGCGGAAGTACGTAAAGAGCAAATCCTGTCGAACCCCCCTTTCTTTTTAGACCCTCGAGTCAAGTGTCAGCGTGCCCAGGAGTTCGACGACAGACTTGCGACGCGAATTATCGGGCAGGAGAACGCTATCCGCGGGATGAGTAGTCTCTACCAGCTTTTCCTTGCGGGTCTTAATCAGACAAACCGTCCCGTTGGCACATTACTGTTTCTTGGTCCTACTGGCTCGGGGAAAACCCGAGTTGTCGAAGCAGCAGCAGAGGCCCTCTTTGGTGACTCCAACGCGGTTATCAAGGTCGATTGCGCAGAGTTTCAGCATTCGCATGAAATCGCCAAGCTGGTCGGCTCGCCGCCAGGATACCTGGGCCATCGTGAAACCTCCCCGCGGTTCGCTCAAGAGAATCTCGATCGATTCCAAACGGAAGATAATCCCTTTTCAATAGTCCTCTTTGACGAGATTGAGAAAGCCTCGGATTCTTTGTGGCAACTGTTGCTTGGCATTCTTGATAAAGCCACGTTGACTCTGGGTGACAATCGTCGCGTCGACTTTTCGCGCTGTGTAATTGTCATGACATCCAATCTGGGCGCACGTGAGATGTCCGGGTTGATGAGCGCCGGGATAGGCTTTGCGGGGGCGCAACGACCCAACAGTGCGAGCGACGGTGATGGCAACATTGACGAGAAGATCTACCGCACTGCCGTGCAAGCGGCCAGCCGCAACTTTGCGCCGGAGTTCATGAACCGGATCGATAAGGTTGTGGTCTTCCACTTTCTAAATGAGCACCACCTGCGGCAAATCCTGGATTTGGAGCTTTGCGCATTACAAGAACGCATCCTGCGCTCGGCAAGCACAAAGTTTGTGTTTCAGTGCTCCGCTGAGGTTAAGGAGATGTTGTTAAGGGAAGGAATTGACTACCGGTACGGGGCACGTCACTTAAAGCGTTCAATCGAGCGATTGCTTCTTCTCCCGATATCAAACCTGGTGGCGACCGGGCAGGTAGAGGTCGGTGATTCGGTCTACGTGGACTTGGACGATAGCGGGTGCGACGTCGCGTTCTCGAAACGTCACAGTGCACCAACGATCAGCGACCTATGTGTTCCTGAGGGAGAACTAAATCCGTTTTATGGCGCTGCCGTACAAAGCCAGCAAGTTGGCGCTACGGCATAACAAGCCACGAGCAGGGAAGCACAAATGTCTAGAAGAAGAAAAATAATAAGGAAGATGCTCTCGCGGCGGAGACAACAGATAGCTCGCCGAATTGAGACTTGCGACAGACTCGCACAGATCTTCAAGTCACGATGCACTACAACGCAGCTAGCTGTGCGTGACTGAAAGGGAGAGAGATGAGTAGCGTTACTAGCGTTCAATTACAAGCGCCAGGTTACCCGGTGCAAACGGTTACGATACCTGCGGCGTCGAAGCCCACGGCCGGATTTGACAGTCAGAGATCGCAGCCGACACCAACAACGGTAGGTGAGCTGTCGTTCATTTATAGCGACGTGGTCGCCTCAAGTGAACTACTTGGATGGCAGAACTTACTTGCACTTGAGGTGCGCCAGACGATGTCCGAATGGACCATGCCGGCGCTTGACAATCATTCCATCATGATTCAATTGGGACCTTCGCTGGAGGTAACGGCCCGGATCGGTGCTGAGAGCTTTGAACGAATTTTGGAACCGGGAGCGATCACCATTGTTCCGACTGGTCTGTCTATGCATTGGAGGCAGCGGGATACGGCGCCAAACCACATGCTCTGTATGCACCTTGGTCCACATTTTTTGCGCACTACCGCCAAATACCTGGAGGTTGATTACAGTCAGATCTCGATCGCTCCTCAGTTTGGAATCAGAGATGAGCACATCCATCATATCGGCATGTCTTTACACCACGAGTTGAAGGACATGAACGTGGTGGGACGACTTTATGCCGATTCCCTGGCCAAGGTGCTCGCGATGCAGCTTGTCAGGCGTTACAGCTATTTGAACGATTTGCAAATGAATCGTGGCGGAATGGCGCCTCGAAAACTGCGCAAGGCGATCGAGTTCATCAATGAAAACCTTGACAACGAGGAGACTGTCGCATTGACTGCGATCGCTGATGTGGTCCAAATGAGCTACTCTCACTTCTCGCGAGCGTTCAAACAATCCATGGGGGTCACTCCTAACGGCTACATGACTGAACAGCGGATCGAGCGGGCAAAGAAATTGTTATCAGAAACAGACCTGCCGATTGCGGACATCGCGCTGCGTACCGGCTTTGCCAGCCAGAGTCATTTCACTACCACTTTTCGCCGGCTGGTCTGGACGACGCCAAAAGGTTTCAGAGATACGCTGTAGCTGGGAAAATTCAGCACTGACGGTTTGCCCAACATCGGGAGTTGTCGAGAATTGCCCCGGCAGTAGCGACTACAACTGTTTCTTTCAGTGTTACCGGGAGTACACGCTGCGCCTGACTGCCAATGACACCGAATTCGAAGTGAGCGACGAAGCTGTCGTAGTCGTTGCTGCCGCTAACCAACCTCCAGTCGTGAATGCCGGAGCTGATCAGACGATTAGGTTACCGCTCAATACCGTGACTCTGAACGGTACGTCCAGCGATGACGGTCAGTCGGCAAATGGCGCGCTCACATATCTTTGGACCTTAGTAAGTGGCCCCTGCGCCGGTCTCTTTTAACAATCCGACACAGTAGGTTACAACGGCCACGTTCACCGAACCGGGCATTTACTCGTTGCGGTTGAGTGTTAGCGATTCGCAACTAACGTCGGGTGATGAGGTTGTTGTAACGGTTAATCCGCCAATCATCAATCAACCCCCATCGTTGATGCGGGCTCTCGAGTTACCTGCAACTACTCGATATCAAGCACTTGGAAGTCCCGCTGCTTTCGCTGTTGGCGTTGCGAAGCAACCAATGGTCAGATTGTTGACAACTGGAGGTCCCATCGTCGGTACCCTTTCTCAACGAACCCTATAAGTAGGAAAGTATTCAATTGCAGAGCGGCGATACTCTTGCCGTCTACACCGACGGCGTGACAGAGGCGGTGAGCCCGGTGGATATGGCAGCACCACAGCATGATGACATCACTTTGATCGTCGTGAAGATCAGATAGACTCCGGGATAGCGCAAATTATGGATAATTGGAGCAAAAATGGAAAAGAGCGTTTCTCTGCCTTAAGGGCTTAATAGTTGGTTTAGTATCCAGGATCCGTTGAGATCGTCGTTTCTTTGCCACCAGCACTGTTGCATTCACTGCTGACATGCCGCCGGAGAGTGGCATGGTCCGGGCTTCAATTAGTCGAACAATCATCGAGGCGGATGGAGGATCTCTGGACTACACGAACGAAGAAAAAGGAGGGACAATACAGTTTACGCTTCCCGCCATGCCGGCATGAATCGTGATCAAGGCACACTGCCAGGAGCGTCCTATGCCAGAGCCAAGAGTAATCTCCTTTGATGTGGGTGGACTCATCATCGACACAATTCCCGCGCTAGCCTGGAGCGCGTTGCCCGATGGTTCTGTCGATTTCCTCAATCAGCGTTGGCTGGAATACACGGGTCTTTCTCTTGAGCAAGGACTAGGCCTTGGCGGGCGGGCTGCATTTCATCCCGAAGATCTTCCAAGGTTAGGGGACGAGTGGAGAGCAGCCTTGGCGGAGGGGAAACAGTTTGAGACTGAAGCACGTGTGCGGCGCACGGACGGAGAATATCGTTGGTTCTTAATACGTGCCGTGCCGCTGCGTGACGAAACGGGAAACATCGTCAAGTGGTATGGAACAAATACCGACATCGACGACCGCAAGCAAATGGAGGAGCTTCGGACGGCGCAGGCACGGCAAGCGGCCGTGCGAGCCGACGTCAGCGCTGCTCTTTCAAAGCCGGCCCACTTGAAAGAAATCCTGCGCGCATCAGCAGAGGCGATCGTGCGGCACCTCGACGCTGTCTTCGCTCGGATCTGGACGCTGAACAAAGACGAAAACGTATTGGAGTTGCAGGCGAGTGCGGGGATGTACACCCATCTTGATGGCCCACACAGTCGAGTCGAGATCGGGAAACTGAAAATCGGACTGATCGCTCAAGAGAAGAAACCGCACTTAACGAATGACGTCCTTAACGACCAGCGCATCAGTGACAAAGACTGGGCGCAAAAAGAGGGAATCGTTGCCTTCGCCGGCTATCCGCTAATTATCGACGACCGCGTAATCGGAGTCATGGCGATGTTCGCTCGCCAACGGCTTTCGGCATCAACGCTTGACACTTTAGCTTCGATCGCGGACGCCATCGCGCAGGGGATCGAGCGGAAACGCACCGCCGAAAGAATCCGGCAAAGCGAGGCTTATTTATCCGAAGCACAGCGATTAAGTCATACGGGTTCCACAGGATGGAAGACTTCCACCGGAGAGATCCTTTGGTCAGAGGAAACGTTTCGGATCTTCGAATACGACCAAACCACGAAACCGACCATCGAGCTGATCCTCCAACGGGTTCACCCGGAAGATGTCGATCTCGTGGCCCAGACAATCGAGCGAGCATCGCAGGATAGGAAAGATCTGAACTTTGAACATCGATTGTTAATGCCCGATGGCGCAGTCAAGTATATCCATGTTTTGGCCCATGCTGAGCGAGATCAATCAGGTGATATTGAATACGTTGGCGCTCTGATGGACATTACTGCCAGGCGGCGAGTTGAGGATGAACTACGAAAAAGCGAGAAGAGGTATCGGGATCTCCTCGATCTTTCTCCTGATGCGATTTACATGGGGGACGCAGAGGGCAAGCTAGTCTCCGCGAATCCCGCTGGTCTCGAACTGTTGGGGTGCACGGCGCAGGAAGCTGTTGGCATGTCGATGCTTGAGACCTATCTGCCGGAAGAGCGGGCCGCTTTCCGTGAGCGCGTCGAGAAACTGAACGCCGGAGCCCGCCTGCGATACGAGAGAACCTTCGTGCGTAAGGATGCCACGCAGGTGCCCGTCGAAGTTTCAGCGTCCTCCGGCTACGACGGATATTCGCTGGGTCTCATGCGAGACATCAGTGAACGCAAGCACGCCGAGACAAAGTTGCGACGGAGCGAAGCGTACCTGGCTGAAGCGCAGCGATTGAGCCGTACGGGTAGTTGGACCGTCTCTGCGGATCTTACAAGAACAACTTACTGGTCGGAAGAGATGTTTCGGATATTTGGCGTCCCCGTAGCAGATACTCCTCCCCCAAGGGACGACAGGCGAAAGTTCTTTACGCCGGAGGATTGGGCAAGGATACTCGAACTGTTCGAAACTATACGCCATACAAAAACCACTGGCGACGGTGAATTCCCGATGGTCTTGGGAGACGGAGCACAGCGAACGATTCGCATTGTCGCGCATCCTGCGCTCGATGCATCCGGGAATATCGTTGAGTTCGTGGGAACGACGGTCGACATCACGGAGCAAATAAATGCCAGGGTTGAGTTGGAAAGTGCGCTGGACGAGATCAAGAAATCCGAAGATCGACTCCGACTTATCATTGACACGATCCCTACGATGTCGTGGGGCAATCAGCCCGACGGCTCAGCGGAATTTCTCAGTCGCAGTTGGCTTGCTTATACAGGACTCTCACTTGAGGAGTCGCGCAATTGGGGCTGGACAGTTGTACTCCACCCGGAGGACTCAATGGCGCTAACAGAGAAGTGGCGCGCCGCGGTGGCGACCGGAAAACCGTTCGAGGCTGAAGCACGCTTTCGCAGGGCTGACGGAGAATATCGCTGGTGTCTGTGCCGTGCCGTGCCGCTCCGAGACGAAGCCGGAAATATTCTTCAATGGTATGGAACAACTACCGATATTGAAGATCGAAAGCGGGCGGAAGAAGTTGCGCGCAAGGCCCAGGCAGAGTTGGCCCACGTCACGCGAGTGATGACGATGGGGGAACTGGTAGCCTCGATTGCCCATGAAGTGAATCAACCGCTCGGCGCCATTGTAACCAATGGCCACGCGTGTGTGCGTCTGCTTTCGCGCGAAGCGCCTGATCTTGATAAGTCGCGCGAAGTGGTAGAGCGAATGATCAAGGACGGCATGCGCGCCAGCGAAGTGATTAAGCGAATTCGAGAGCTCCTGCACAAGACACCTGTTGAAAAGGCACCGGTAAACATCAATGAGACGATTGAGGAGGTAATCGCGTTGGTACATGGCGATGTGCTGAGGAGTAAGGTTCATTTGAAATCCCAGTTAGCAGCTCATCTGCCCCCAGTCCTGGGAGATCGGATTCAGTTGCAGCAAGTAATTCTGAATCTGATTCTGAATGCCAGAGATGCAATGAGCGGCGAGCACACCCGCAAGCTGCAAATTACCTCCAGAAGAAATACTACCGGAGCGATTGTGGTTGCGGTGCGTGACACTGGTCATGGGTTTGAGATAGAGGACGCGAAACGAATCTTCGAACCGTTTTTTACTACCAAAACGGGAGGGATGGGGTTGGGGCTTTCGATTAGTCGAACGATCATCGAGGCACATGGAGGGACCCTGAGGGCTGCAAAGAACGAAGACAAAGGAGCGACAATACAATTCATCCTTCCAGCGGGCAGCGGCAGTGCATCGTGAAGAAAGCAAGTGGCGAAAACAAGTAATCCTGTAAACATGACTTGTGCAAAGCCACTTGAAGATCGTCTTTGAACGAAAGGGTTTTTGACAAGGATACGGAGGTTTTATGAGTCTCGCAGCACAGAGTGCCCCGCTCATTACGGCGCTCGAACAGCTCGGTCCACACGACCATTTCTGCTCGATATACGAGAGTCCCGAGGAGCATTACGCGGTGGCTATTCCTTTCATGCGAATCGGGCTCGATCGAGGAGAAAAATGCATTTACATCGCCGACGATGGCACGGTCGGCGATGTTCGCGAAGCCATGCACGCCGAAGGAATCGACGTCGATCGCGCGATTGCATCCAACGCCCTCGTTCTTTCAACCAAAGAGGAAGCTTATCTCGAACACGGATCGTTTCGCCCCGATTGGATGTTTTCCTTCTGGAGGGAAGCCACGGAGTTGGCGATGAGCGAAGGGTTCTCTGCGCTCCGCGCCACTGGAGAGACCGAGTGGGTTCTGAGAGGCGGGCGTGGGCTCGAACGATGGATGGAGTACGAAAGCAGACTGACGCACACCCTTTCGGAAAACAACTGTTCTGCGCTATGCCAATACAATCGGCGCCTTTTCCCGCCGGAGCTTATTCTCGACGTCATTCGCACTCATCCGACCGTCGTTTACGGCGGCACGGTCTGCCGAAATCTATACTATGTACCACCTGACGAATTTCTGGGAAAAAACCAAACGGCGCGCGAAGTGGAGAGGCTGTTGACCAATATTCGGGAACGCGAGCGTGTTGAAGACGCTCTCCGCGAACAGCTTACGGAGCGGAGGCGCGCGGAAGCGGAACTGCGCCGTAGTGAAGCCTATCTGGCGGAAGGGCAGAGAATAAGCCACACAGGTAGTTGGGGTTGGAATGTTGACTCCGGGGAGCTCTTCTGGTCGCAGGAGCACTTTCGCATCTTTGGCTTCGATCCTGAGACCTCCAAACCTTCTTATCCCATGTTTCTGGAAAGGATTCACCCGAGGGATCGAACTTTCGTCGAGCAGACAGTTGATAGGGCCATTCGCGAAAGAAGTGATCTGGAGATGGACTACCGAATCATTCTTACGGACGGATCGACAAAGTACCTCCAGAGTCTCGGGCATCCGGTCATCGACGAGAGCGGTGGCCTCAGTGGATTTATTGGTACTGTCATGGATGTAACCGAGCGAAAGCACGCGGAGGATGCATTACATAAAGCACAGAGCGAGCTGGCACATGTCACGCGAGTGATGACCGTGGGAGAACTGGTAGCGTCGATTGCTCATGAAGTTAATCAGCCTCTCGGCGCCATAGTCACCAACGGCAATGCTTGTGTGCACCTGCTATCACGCGAGGTGCCGGATCTTGATAAGTCACGCGTTGTTGTTGGGCGGATGATCAAGGACGGCATGCGAGCGAGAGA
>DATNJO010000971.1:0-7514 GCA_035603895.1 Pyrinomonadaceae bacterium | reverse complement strand
ATAATCTGGCTATCATCCGAAAGAGCGCTCAGTTGCGAAGGAGAAAACCATGCGTTACCTCAACCTTCGACTCGTCTTACTGCTCACGCTCACAGCCGTTGCTGCCCACGCACAGGAGCCGGTTTCAGCAGATGACTTTTCACAACGCGGCATCAGTCGTTTTGAAAAGAATGATTTCGACGGCGCCATCGCCGATTTTACGAAGGCGATCGAGTTAAAAGGCCACGAACTGGAGTACTGCTTTTACTTCCGGGGCATCGCACTATACAGACGCGGCCGAATTGATGAGGCTATCGCCGATCTCAACAGAGCCATCGCGCTGAAACAACATCCGCGGTTCTACAACGACCGGGGAAATCTGTTGGCCCAGAAAGGTGATTCTGAAAGCGCCCTGGCCGATCTCAACCGCGCGATCGAGATCGACCCGAAGTTTGCTAAAGCTTATGGCGATCGAGGCGTTGTTCGGTTGATGCGCGGCGAAGATACGGCTGCTGAACTGGATTTCGCCAAGTGCTTCGAACTTAATAAGACGCTCGAGTTTCAATTCAAAGCGGCGGCCCAGCAAATCAGACAGCAAGCGGTCTTGCGTGCCGAACATCAAACACCGGTCGATGTAGAGATCGTCAAGTTCAGTTGGAACGAAGCGCCGATCCAGGTACTGAATATTCCTGCGTCGTCTGTAACTCCTGTTTATACAACGCCAGTGAGTCAAAGCGGTCTGAGAGTGCTCGGAGGTTCGGGCGAGAAGGGCGAACCTGGCCCGCCGCTTTTGCCGGATCGATCGAGTCCCACACTGCCTGACGCTCCAAAGTCTGAGACGCGTGTTCGAGGCGTCGAGCAAACCTTTACGGCGTCGATAAAAAACACTGGTAGCAAGACAATTACAAACGTTCGCTGGGCGTACCTCTTTGTTCCACAGGATCCGAAAGACACATCTGTTTACGTATTTACGACGAAGATCAATATCCCGCCGGGAAAAGAAAAGAACTTACGCGATCAAGTCACATCGCTGGTTCTGCAAACCGCTCAGAGCAAAGCGCCCGCCGCGCACAACCGAGCGCAGTTTAAGGAACGTGTGGTCATACTGCGGTTGGATTACACCGATGGAAGTTCGTGGCACAGTTCTGGCGGCACGCAGTAGTCGAAACTCGCTCAGTGAAGCATCGCAGTTCTCGACCCCGCCAGCCTTTGCTGGGCTGACGAATCCGTATTTTTTTGCTGAACCTAGACTGCGGCCTTGTCTGACTTGCCACAGTTGGACGCGGCCCACTTCTCACAATCCTTCTGGCTCGCCGGCCCGAAGACTTGGCTATAGATTGCGGGAAAAACGTCGCCCTGTGGGATCACTTTACAGTCGTCATACTTCTTGCCGGTGGTCGCTGTCAGCGCGATGACGATATAGCCTTTTAATCTGTCGTCCTGTTTGTCGGCCATGAGTGTTCTCTTTCCCATCTCTTAGGTGGTTTAGTAAGGCTCGCGAGCAGAGGCTCTCGCGGGCGGGTGCGAAGGATGTTCAATGAACAGCACGATAGGCTCGTGGACGAGCGATGTCAACACATCTCGGCTTCGGCCTCGACAATGGCCGCCGACAGTCGATAGAGAGTTGTTTTAGAGATAAAGGGTTAAGTCGCCGTGAGGCACATTACGGGTTTGTATGCTGGGCACATGGATATTCGCAATTACCTTTCGCCACTTCCGTTACAGTTTAGGCATGTACCGGGGAGCTTAGAATAGTAGACGGGTAAGCCCATAAGCACGCATGGCAAGCAAGTACGAGTTCTCAAATGGCGAATCGGTTCGCATCAAGGTCGGGGTGTTCTGCGCGTTCATTGGTAAGGTCTCAGAAATCGATAAACGGAAAGGAAGTCTAAAGATTGTCGTTGAAGTATCCGGCAAATCACAGCTAGTGGAACTCAACTTCGTGGACGTTGAGAAAGTTATATCGAAATAGTGAGGCGACAAACCTCTCGCTTCGCGCACCGGGAAGGCAGAACCGGTATCGCGGGATTAGATTTGTCACCTCGACTCTCGAAGTTTTCCTAACTACTTCATCTTCTTAGCTGTTTGCTTCACAGCTTTAACCATCGACGCGCCAATTGACGATCGCTCCGCGACTGAACCGCTTTCTTCAAATCGTCGCTGCCGCTTTGACTTCAGGACCTGATTGCCCGACTCGTCTCCTTTCAAAAACACTTGCGCCAGGAAATAGCTGTCGCCGATCTTGTCGAATACCACTTCGCTTTGGCGCTTTTCGCGTTCGAGGTTGAGTGGTTCGGTGTCGAACAGGACGTTCATCTTGCCGTTTGCGCTGCGAATTTCCAGCACGTTCAGGTTGCTGTAATCGTCAGCCACCTTGATGGTGTAGCTGCCCGGCGGCAGGGTCGTGTTATTCACCACGAATGAGTGCGGAATGTTTACTTTGATTGTAGCGTCACTATCAATCTGGGCGTTGGTGGTCAACATCGCGCCGAGACCAAGCACCAGACAAAGTGACAAGACTGCTTTCGTAACAACTTTCATCGATCTTCCTCCATACTTCTTGATTGTTAAGCGCCGCCGAGATACTCCACGTGCACGTAGCGGCCAAGCCGGACGTTGTAAGCCAGGTACCACCCGTCATGATCCGGATCGTTGTAGACGACGATGTCGTCGCTATCCCAGAGCCAGTCAGAGCACAAGTCGTACTCAAACGGGGCGACGCTGAAAAAGAACCCACCAAACCGGAAGCGGGATGGACCACCACCGTCCAAACGATACAGATGACTCGGCCCGAAGTAACCGGGAAAGCGTCCATACGCCCACGGCCGGTCCAAGTGAAACCGGTTATCGTTTCGACCCCAGTTATGCCCAATCCAGCCGCCGTTCCAATGTACGTGCGGCGCGTTCGGATGCCCGTCGTGATCGGAAAAGTTCGGAATTCCAGGAGGCCTGGTGCCACTGAAAGGACGTGGTCCACCGTGGGGAATGAACCCACCACCGAATCTCATTCCATCGCCACGTCCTCCGCCGAAGCCACCGCGCCCACCACCGCCGAAACCTCCGCCTCCGCGCCGCTGAGCATACGCAACAGCCGAAACGACCGAGACAGCGAGCAACAAAACCAGCAACACTTTCGCGATGCGTTTTCTCATTGCGACAATTTTTGAATGTGTAATCACCACGCCTCCTTTACTGCTTTGCGAAACTCACCCCTTATCTATGCCGGTAGTGGCGATGACGATGCCGGTGATTTCGGTGCCGTTGAATGAGATATCCGGTTCCAGCGCCGGCGCCCGCGCCAATCAACGCTCCCTTACCTCCGCCAAGCACCGCACCGCCAAGCGCACCCGCCGCGCCACCAATCAATGCGCCCTTTTTCGTGCTGTGCTTATGACTGCGATAGTGACGATGGTAACGACGCTGAGCGCTCACGCTGCCCAACGTACTCACCAGCATCACCAACATCAGGAATAAAGCCCCAAACCGTTTAATACCGATAACTCCCTTCATGAATTTCCTCCTTTGCCTGTTCAAATCGTTGCTCACGCGAACACACACGCTCGCATGAACAGGTAAACGATAACCGTTCAACGTCGGGGGGTCTTGTTTGGAGTTGCTGGAAAGTGCCGGGTTTTGCGTGAGGTCGTTATGGTCCTGCGACGGTCACATTATTGGCACGAAGTGTTGTCGAAGTTGCACGCTGAAGATTTGCGAGCGCCTGGTTGTAATCTGCTTCGGCGCGCAATTGCGCTGTGCGTGCGTTAACAAGTTGATCCTCAAACTGAAAAATCAGAAACGTCGTGGACATACCCGCCTGAAACCGTTTCATTTCACCGGCAAGCTGAATCTCCGCGCTCTTCGTTGCTGAGCGCGCGGTAACTACTTGCCGCCTCGTCGTGTCCACTGCCTGGACCGCGTTGCGAACGTCGGACTCGATCGCTTGCTCCTGCGACTGAATTGTCGAGACGAGTTGTTGACCTTGAATACGGGCCGTGGCGAGATTCGCTTTCGCAGTTTGGTTACGCAACGGAATCTCGATCGTCGCGCCAACCGAAACTGTGCGCGTGTCAAAGCCGGCGAGATTGCGGAGTGAACGCGGATATGCACCAACCAGATTGTCCGGTGGTCCAGTCGCAGGACTAACGCCCGGCACCAACGAGCCGGCGAGCCCAAAGCTGGAAACCGTGGTTTGCAGATCGACTCGCGGCAGAGTCTGATTCTTGAAAAACTGCGTGTCGACCTTGTTGATGTCCTGTTGCAGACGGAGCCGGCTCAACTCAGGCCGATTACGAAACGCCTCTGTGAGCGCATCGCTCAAATTAACGGCTGACGTGTCGAGCGCTGGCGCGTCAGTCGGCAAAAGACGTTTGGCCCACTCAGGAGCGGAACGTTTTTGTAGCAGCAATTGCTTGAGTGCATTTTCAGTTGTGGTAACGAACTGCGCTGCCGCCAGCAACGCAGTTTCAGCGGAGGCGATTTGCGTCAGCGCTTGCGCGCGGTCGAGTGTTGGCGACGTCCCGACCTTGACTTGTTCCTCGATCATCCGCAGTTGCTCGCGCGCCAGGTTCAGGTTCTCCAGTTGGTTTTGTTCGTCCCGCCGAGCAAAGACCAACTCCCAGTAAGCCTGCTGAACTTGTGAAATGATATTGATCACTTGCAGTCGGAAGTCGGCATCCGATTGCGACAACACTTTTCGCTGAATGCGAATATCTCGTCGAAACTGATCGATCGAACGATTGCGCAAGAGTGGTTGATTGAGAGTCACACCGAGAGTCGCTGTGTAGAACGGACTCAACTGAGTGAAGGATGTATTTGCTGTATCTCGTTGTGAGTTGAAGAAAAACTGGTATTGGCCGCCACCAGTACGGAATTGTTTAGTCAGCGCCGGTGTGAAAGACAGAATCGTCTCTTTGATCGGCACCCGCAAACCAGCAGCTCCGCTGGCGTTGACAGGCGGCGTACGCACATCGCTGTACAGCGGCGTAAAACTTAGCAGCGGATCGTAAACACCCTCGAATGAAAGCAGCGCCTGTTCTGCGAGGCGAACATTATCGCGCGAAACCTCGATATCGTTATTGTTCTCGAACGCCAGTCGAATCGCATCTTTAAGTGACAACGACAACTCACCGCCGGCAACTCCCACGCGCGTCAAATCCGGCACGGGAGGAATCGGCATCGGCTTGGGTATGAGCAATGGATTGTTACTCAGATCCTCGTTACTAACCGGTGGTGTGGCCATAGGTTGCTGGGCGATTACCGTCATACCCAGTAGCAACGAAGTTGCCGCAACGTACAAAACACGCCTTAGCAGATTACGCATTTTGTTAACCTCCAATGCGTACCGGTGCGCCGTCCGCCAGACCATCGGGCACGTTTGTGATCACCGTCGTTCCCGGTTCGAGCCCCGAAAGAATATCGACCTCGTTGCCGTAATCACGGCCGATGACGACTTTCTGATAACTCACCTTTTGATCGCTCGTGACTACTGCCACCCGTGGTCCATCCGCATTGATGATCAACGCGGTAGCAGGAATCCGCACCGGTGGATCCGTTGACAGCACACCGAAGTCCACCGTCGCATACATGCCCGGTAACAGTTTGTAATCGGGATTTGGCATCTGTACTTCGGTGAGCAACGTACGCGAACCGGGATCGAGTGCGCTGGTCGTGCGCACTACTTGTCCCTGAAACGTTTTGTCAGGTAACTCCCGCACAGAAACACGCGCAACCTGACCAGGCTTGATGATTCCCGCGTATGTTTGCGGCACGCTGATGTAAATGCGCAGGCTATCGATTCGGGCAATCTCAAATAGACCACCGCCGTTCGCTGATGCATTTGTGCCTGTCGGAATCGTGCCGGTGCCTGGTTGCACCGCACTCGACGGCGTCGTGCCGGTTGACGTGCTTACGTTGTTGCTGTTATTGCCCTGATTAATTAACGAACCCGTTTCCACGTTACGCGCCGTGATGACTCCCGCAAACGGCGAAAACACTTTCTGAAACCCCTGAAGGACTTTGATACTGCGAAGGTTCGCCTGATTGGCGGCGATCGTCGCCTTAGCGGCGTTGATGTTTGCTTGTGCCGCGGCAACTGCGGCTTTGGACTCGTCGTAAGCAGCCTTCATTTGATCGCGCACCTGGTCGGAGACAACGTGCTGTTGCGCGAGATACTGATTGCGCTCGTACGTGATGCGCGAATATTCCATGTTCGTGTTGGCCTGGTTGAGATTTGCTTCCATCTGGCCGAGTGTCGCAATTGACTGCGCGACGTTGGCCGTCGCCTGTTGCAGTTGCTGATCGATTTGCGGGGTTTCGATTTCCGCCAACAATTGTCCGACCCTGACGCGATCGCCGATGTCGACGTGCCAACGTCGCAAGTATCCGGTCGTTTGCGCGGAGATTGTCGCCACTTGAATTGCTTCGACGTTACCCGGCAATTGCAAACTCGCGGACGCAGGTGCTTCGTGCACTTGGACCACGGTAACTGCCGGAACCGCTTGCTGAACTTGTTGCGCAGCGGCATTGATCTTCTTTTGCCGCGCCAGCCGCGGCAGCACACCCGCAAGCACCAGACCCGCAAAGATAACCAACGCAATCAGCGCGAAAACAATGAGTCGTAAACGACGTTTCCGCTGTGGGCCAGGCGGCACTGTTGCTTCCTGCTCGACTTGTTCGGGTTCAAGTTTTTCAGGCTCGCTACTCATGAATAAAGTTCAGTTCGACTCACCAAGCAGCTTCGCTTCGTCCGGAGGCAAAACTGCCGGCGCTTTGCGCTGCAAGATGCTGTAAACAACTGGAACAAAGAAGAGCGTGCAAAAAGTGGCGACGAGCAAACCACCAATGACTGCACGGCCAAGCGGTGCGTTCTGCTCTCCACCATCACCCAACCCGAGAGCCATCGGCACCATGCCGATAATCATTGCCGTGGCCGTCATGATCACGGGACGCAGTCGCGTGGACCCCGCTTGCAGTGCTGCTTCGCTCGCACTCTTCCCCGCGAGCCTTTCATCGCGGGCAAAGTTGATCAGCAAAATGCTGTTGGCCGTCGCCACTCCAACCGTCATGATCGAACCCATCATCGCCGGCACGCTAAGCGTCGTTTGGGTGACAAACAACATCCAGATGATTCCCGACAGCGCTCCCGGTAAAGCCAAAACGATGATGAAGGGGTCCAGCAACGATTGAAAATTCACCACGATCAGCAGGTAGACGACCACCGCTGCGAAAATTAGTCCGATCGCGAGACCGGAAAACGAAGCTCGCATTGTTTCGATCTGTCCGCGCACGGTGATCGAAGTTCCGCGTGGCAAGCGCGTCTTGATGTCGTCGAGGATTTTGTCGACTTCACTGCCCACGCCTGCGAGATCACGATCCTGCACGCTTGCAAGAATGTCGATCGTCGGTTGCACGTTGTAGTGACTGACATTCGCCGGCGATTGAGTACGTTGGACTGTGGCCAGGTTGCTCAGCAACTGAGGCATCTGGCTCGTGGTTGTAGAGATCGGAGTTCTTTGCAGCGCGTCGATCGAGTTGAT